>JAAYGJ010000172.1 GCA_012727745.1 Clostridia bacterium
GGAAATTCGCCTTTACCGGGTAATTTATGTAGTCATTGATGATGTTAAGGCTGCTATGTCCGGCGTGTTGGAACCGGATCAGCGGGAGGTTGTTCTGGGCAGTGCCGAAGTACGAGCTACATTTAGAGTTCCGAAAGTAGGAACAGTAGCTGGCTGTTTTGTTACCGAGGGCAAAATCATCAATAAAGCTTCAGCCAGGGTTATCCGCAATGGCATAGTCGTTTTCGAAGGACGCATAGATTCGCTGAAACGTTTTAAAGACGACGTACGGGAAGTAGTTCAAGGTTACGAATGTGGCGTAGGGCTGGAAAAATATAACGATATTAAAGAAGGCGACATTATCGAAGCTTATACTATAGAAGAGGTAAAACGGGAATTGTAGGAGGCGCTAGTGGTGGCACTGCGGAACCAACGGGTTGCGGAACAGATGAAAAAGGAAATAGCTCAGGTTTTAAGAGATGAGCTAAAAGATCCCCGTTTGGAAGTTGGCTTGGTTACTGTAACCGGCGTGGAGCTTTCCAACGATCTGCGTTATGCCAAAGTATACGTCAGCATCTATGGTAACGAGAACCATAAAGTCCAGGCCATGGAAGGTTTGAAACGGGCTGCCAGCTTTGTGCGGCGGGAAATAGGTCAGCGGTTAAGTCTGCGTTATACCCCGGAAATTACTTTTAAATTGGATAGCTCAATTGAACACGGTGATCATATTAACCGTTTATTGTCCCGGGTTAAAGCAGAGGAGCAGCGGGGGCATGAGTGAAGTTGGCAGGATAGTTGCAACCCTTATGCAAGCCAGGGAGATGGCAATTGTATCCCATGTTACCCCGGATGGGGATTGTCTGGGTTCAATGCTAGCTCTGGCTTTGGCGTTAAAACAACAGGGTAAAAGAGCTATATCTGTTAACGCCGATCCTGTACCGGAAACGTTGCAATTTTTACCGGGGCAGGCGGATATTGTTAGTCCTGACAGGGTGACCAGGATACCACCGCTGCTGGTAGTGGTCGACAGTACCGATATGGAGCGGGCTGGACCTGTTATAAGTACATGGGACCGTCAGGTGGAAATGATAATTAATATTGATCACCATGTCAGCAATTCTTTTTTCGGCCACCTTAACATGGTAGATAGCAGCGCGGCAGCAACAGCGGAATTGATATATGCTTTGCTGCAGCGGATGCCGGTAAGGATTACACCGGAAATAGCCACCTGCCTGTATACAGCACTGATTACAGATACAGGTTCTTTCCAGTATGAAAACTGTACGGCTACTACCTTACGCCTGGCAGCTGATTTACTGGAGCAAGGTGCTAAGGCCCAATTAATGCGAGAATATCTTTGGGAAAGGAAACCGCTAGCCAGTTTGCACTTGTTGTCAGCTTCATTGGCAACTTTAACCCTGGGATGTGATAACCAGATAGCCTGGATGAAGGTTACCGAAGCCATGCTTGCCGACAGCGGTTTAGCGCCGGAGTACGCCGAGAGCTTGGTAAATTACCCCAGAAGTATTGCCGGTGTGGAAGTTAGCCTCCTTTTTCGGGAATTGCCCGGCGGATTGGTTAAAGTAAATTTGCGTTCCAAAAAGAAAGTTGATGTTAACAGGGTTGCAGAGGCATTTGATGGCGGCGGCCACCGCCGGGCTGCTGGTTGTATCATTAAGGGCGAGCTAAATGAAGTGATTGCCATGGTCGTGGCTGCAGTAAGTAAGGAGCTATAAGATGGTAGTCGGGTTTATAAATATCTTAAAACCTCCGGGTTGCACCTCTCATGATGTGGTGCAACGCTTACGCCGCCTTTTACAGCAAAAGCGGATTGGTCATGGCGGTACTCTTGACCCTCTGGCAGTGGGCGTTTTGCCTGTAGCTGTTGGGAAGGCTACCCGCCTGTTGGAATACCTGCAGCTGGAAGAAAAAAGCTACCGCGCTGAGTTTATTGTGGGAATAAGGACTGATACCCAGGACCTCAGCGGGCGGGTGCTGTCGCGTGTAGCATGCTCGGAAATAAAATATGAAGATCTGCAGGAGGCTGCCAACTATTTTACAGGCACTATCAAACAGGTTCCGCCGATGACCTCTGCGGTCCATTTCCGGGGTCAGCGCCTTTACAAACTTGCCCGGCAGGGCCTAGAAGTCGAGCGGCCGGCGCGAGAGGTTAATATTAAACAGTTCAGGCTGGTAAGGTGCTGGCGAGAGGAACCTTATATCCGGGTAATGGCTGATATTACCTGTTCGAAAGGCACCTACATCCGTACTCTTGGTGCGGATTGGGGTGATTTTTTAGGTTATGGGGCCACGCTGGCTTTTTTAATCCGTAGCCGGGTTGGTAATTTTAAGCTGGAAGAAGCTTGGACCATGGAGGAGATAGAAGCCTCAATAGATAGGGGCGACAGACAATTTTTACTGCCCCTTGCAGCGGGCCTGTCCCATTTGCCATTAATTAACTTAACACCAAAAGTTGTTAAGCCCGTAGTAAACGGGGCAGCAGTTAAGCTTGCCGAGCTGGCGCCTACAGCAGCAATTAAAATGGGCAGCGTGTTCCGCCTAGAGATAGATGGCAAACTCGTGGCTGTGGCCCGGGTAGTAACAGGTGCTGGCGGGGAGCGTTTATTGCAACCGCAAAAGGTTTTTAGATGAAGGGGTAGTTTTTGATGCAACTATTTCGGGGCATATCTGAAGATAAACTTGTAAAAGGATGTTGCCTGGCTCTGGGAAATTTCGACGGGGTCCATCGCGGTCATCGCCGGCTAATTAAAAATGTAGTACAAAAGGCCAGGGGAAAAGGGCGACCGGCAGTAGTAATTACTTTTGCACCTCATCCTGTCCAGGTTCTGGAAGCAAGGTCGCCAGGCTTGCTAACGAGTATAAAAAGAAAAGCTGAATTAATAGCTGCCCTGGGGGTTGACTATTTATTTATTATTCCTTTTACTAAAGAACTGGCAGCTTTAGAGCCAGAAACGTTTGTGCGTTCTATTCTTTGGTCTCATTTTCAACCGCAACTGGTGGCGGTGGGGTTTAATTTTACTTTTGGTTGCCGGGGCAGCGGCAGCCCGGCTTTATTACAAAAGTTAGGAAAAGAACTCGGTTATGAACTGGAGGTAATGGCACCGGTAACATATAAAGGAGTAACTGTCAGCAGCACAGTTATCCGCAATGCTCTGGAACAGGGTGATATTGAACTGGCCAGAACTCTACTGGGGTACTGGCCCCTGCTAGAGGGCAGGGTAGTTGCCGGTGATCAGCGCGGTCGCCAGCTGGGATTTCCCACGGCCAACCTGGCCATACCTGCAGAAATGAAGTTGCCAGCCTGTGGCGTGTATGCTTGCCTGGCCCGGATCCAGGGAGGGCAGGTATGGGAGGCGATGGTCAATATCGGTCGCCACCCTACTTTTACTACGGCTTTATCAACTAAGGTAGAAGCTCACCTGATTGATTTTAAAGGAGACCTTTACGGTCAGGAAATGGAACTGGAGCTCCGTGCTTTCTTACGCCCCGAACATAAATTTAATAGTAGTAAAGAGCTTATTGCTAAATTGGTGGAAGATAAAAATAAAACCCGTTTACTACTGGCGGGCCATAACTGAGCCCGCTCAGTAATGAGATAAGCAGGCGTAACCACCTTAGAGAATAAGGCGTAAAATATATTGCTAGGATTATAATAAATTTGCCTGGCCAGGATGGGGCTGGGGATAATGAAGGTAATAATTACTGCTCATGCAAGAAAACGCTTGCAGGATTTACGCCAGGAACAAATAAGCGAAAATGATATCCGGACGGCTGCCCAGAGTATCCCGGGCCATATCCCGACTGCTACCCGCTTTAGAGGGTTTATGGCATCTTCTGGTCGCTTCTATGATCTGGTTGTTAAAGACGTGCTTGCAGGGCGTTTGGTAATTACTATTATAGGTAAATAAAATGAACTATTGCTTTTGAGAGTGGCTAGTTCTATAATATTATTGTAGTTCACTGCAGTTTTTCGAACCAGGGGCTAGGATCAACGTGACTCCGGCGTTTTTCTTGGCCGCTTGGGGATATTTGGAATAAGGAGGTGAGTTCGATGGTCTTGAGTCCAGAAAAAAAGAGGGAAATTATTTCGCGCTATCAAAAACATGAAAATGATACTGGTTCTCCGGAAGTTCAGATCGCTATTCTGACAGAACGAATTAATCACCTGACGGAACACCTTAAAGTGCACCATAAGGACCATCACTCGCGGCGAGGATTGTTGAAAATGGTTGGCCAGCGCCGGGGTTTCCTTAATTACTTGCGTGATAAGGATATTGAGCGTTATCGGCAGATTATTACAGCCCTTGGCTTAAGGCGTTGAGTTGTTAGGGGAACGGTTTAAACCGCTCCCCTTTTTGTACGGTGGCAGTATTTAAGCAGTCGTTGGAAGGAAATACTATAACATGTGTCGAAGGAATACTATCTACATAGTAAAATGAGGAGGCTATTTGATAACTGATGCAAGGGGTATTACGCAAGACCCTCTCAGTTGCCGGGAGGGATTTAACCCTGGAAGCCGGCCGCCTTGCTAGGCAGGCCGGAGGTGCTGTGCTGGTAACTTATGGCGGAACTATGGTTTTGGTAACGGCTACAGCATCAGCTGAACCGCGCCAGGGCATTGATTTTTTTCCTCTTACTGTTGATTATGAAGAAAGGCTTTATGCTGTCGGTAAAATTCCTGGAGGCTTTATCAAGCGGGAAGGGCGTCCCGGGGAAAATGCTATTTTATCAGCAAGGTTAATTGACAGGCCTATCCGTCCTCTATTCCCCAAGGATTACCGCAATGATGTCCATGTGGTGGCTACAGTATTGTCTGTAGATCAGGATTGTCCACCTAATGTTGCCGGAATCATTGGTGCTTCGGCTGCTTTAACTATTTCTGATATACCGTTTGCTGGACCAATTGCAGCGGTTAATGTTGGTTTGATTGATAACCGCCCCATAATCAACCCTACTTTGGCTGAAGATGAGGCAAGCAGTTTGCACCTGACAGTGGCCGGCACTGATACAGCAATAATGATGGTTGAAGCCGGTTCTAAAGAAATACCGGAAGACCTGATTCTGGAGAGCATTATGCAGGGTCACGAGGAAATACGCAGAATCGTTGATTTTATAAATGAGTTTTATGCTGAAGCCAAAGAGATAGGCCTGGCCAAAGCAAAGCAAGAAGTCCCTCCTTCCTGCTTGGAGCTGGAAGAAGAAGCGTTAATCAGGGAAACGGCTTTACCCCTGCTGCGTGAAGTGATTTATAGGGGTCGTGATGAGAGATGGCAAAAACAGGAGCGAGAAAGGCAACTGGATACTTGCCGGGAAGAAATTCTTGAACAAGTACTGGCTGGTAAAGAAGAAATGCTGGTGGAAAACCCCTCTTACCCCAGGCATGTTAAAGAATTGATCGCTAAAGTAGAAAAGGAAATCGTGCGTCAAATGGTCCTTAACGAAAATGTAAGGGTTGACGGGCGCGCATTAACAGAAATTCGTCCCATTAGCTGTGAGGTTGGAGTTTTGAGCCGGGTCCACGGTTCAGGACTTTTTACCCGCGGTGAAACCCAGGTCTTAACGGTTACAACTCTGGGTTCAATTAGTGACGAACAAATACTGGATGACCTGGGAGTAGAGGAGAGTAAACGTTACATGCACCACTATAACTTTCCGCCTTATAGTGTTGGTGAAGCGCGGCCTATCCGGGCTCCCGGACGCCGGGAAATTGGCCATGGTGCTTTGGCGGAAAGAGCTTTAGAGGCAGTAATTCCTTCTGAAGAGGAGTTTCCCTATGCTATCAGGGTTGTGTCGGAGGTCCTGGGCTCTAACGGTTCTACTTCAATGGGTAGTGTTTGCGCTAGTACTTTGTCCTTGATGGATGCGGGAGTTCCCATTAAAGCTCCTGTAGCTGGAATAGCAATGGGTTTAATTAAGGAAGGGGACAAGGTAGCGGTTCTAACAGATATCCAGGGGTTAGAGGATGCTCTGGGGGATATGGATTTTAAAGTAGCAGGTACTAAAGATGGAGTCACAGCTCTGCAAATGGATATTAAAATTGCGGGTATTGACCGCGCTATTTTACAACGGGCTTTAGAACAAGCCAGGCAGGCTCGTTTGCATATCCTTGATAAAATATTAGCCACAATTCAGGCTCCCCGGGCAGAGTTATCGCCCTATGCGCCCCGGATAAAAATCATTAACATTGATCCGGATAAAATACGTGACATAATTGGCCCGGGCGGGAAGATCATTAAAAAAATAATCGAAGAAACCGGGGTCAATATTGATGTTGAAGATGATGGGCGCGTTTTTATCGCTTCTAACGATATGGAAGCATGTAAACGGGCTGAAGAGATTATTGAGGCTTTAACGCAGGAAATAGAAACGGGTAAGATCTATAACGGTAAAGTTACCAAAGTAACTGATTTTGGCGCTTTTGTAGAAGTCGTGCCAGGGGTACTAGGCATGGCTGGCAAGGAGGGTTTAGTGCATATATCTCAGCTTGCCAACGAACGGGTAGGTAAAGTAGAGGATGTTGTCCGAGAAGGGGATTACATTATGGTTAAGGCTATTGGTTTTGATCCCCAGGGGAGACTTAAACTTTCCCGCAAGGAGGCGCTTTATCCCAGGCCTGTGAGTAATGAGCTGCGAAACAAGACCAGAATGCGCCGCGAATCCGGTAAAGAACATAGTTTTAATAGCAGGCGCCATCGTTAGTCTGATTGGCAGGTAGTAGGCATATACATTGAACAGGCAATGTATGAGAGGTGGTAATTTCAATGTATATGCTATATTACCGGAAACAAGCGCTGCGACGGTTGGTAGTATTGTTGCTGGCCCTGGGGTTAATCCTGGGGATGGGATTTATAGGGTGGCAGTGGCTAAGGGGTGGCGTCATACCAACGATGAAAAGCCACCCGATTTATCAGGGCAACCCGGAGAAAAAAGCAGTGGCCCTTACCTTTACCATCGACTGGGGAGAAGAGTACCTGCCGGCTATTTTGGCTGCTTTACAGCAAGCAGACGCCCGGGCAACTTTTTTTCCCACCGGGCGATGGGCTAGCCTGCACCCGGAACTGGTCAAACAAATAGCACGTGCTAACCATGAAATAGGCAATCATGGTTATGGCCACCCCCATCCCGATAGCTTAAGTATTGAAGAAAATAAAGAGGATATTAAACGGGGAGAAGAGGTTTTAATAGCGCTTACCGGCCAAAAACCTGCCTGTTACTCGCCGCCATACGGGGAGTGTAAACCCCAGGTGGTGGCGGCAGCCAGTAACCTTGGGTATAATTTTATTATGTGGACTATTAACACTGGTGATTACCTGCCCAATACCAGTCCGGAAGACATCATTGACAGCATAATCCCCAGGTGTCAAAACGGAGCTATAATTCTCTTACACCCAACTGAACCTACCAGCCAGGCTCTGCCGGAACTGTTGAAACAGCTTAAGGAAAGGGAATATGCTCTGAAAACTGTTTCTGAGATTTTGTAGATTTTATAGACGGGTATTGAACCCGTTTTTTTATAAGGCAAGCCTTTCCCGGTTATAATAGCTGTGTTTGAATGTTTAATACGGGAGGCAAGGCCTTTGCGTACACTATTTTATTGCAAATTATTTCTTTTCCTCGGGCTTTTGTGGCCGGGGCCGACCCTGGCGGCAGCGGAGCCTTATTTAACGGCACCGGCGGCAATTTTGATGGAAGTGAACAATGGCCAGGTTCTTTATGAACTGCAGGCTCGGCAAGAGCGGGAGCCAGCCAGCACCACCAAGATTATGACTGCTATCCTGGCCCTGGAACTGGGCCAACTGGATATGCCGGTTAGGGTGAGTGAATATGCGGCTACAACTCCCGGGACTACAATTTACTTAACAATTGGCGAAACTTTAAAATTAAGCGAGTTAATAAAAGGAGCTTTAATTAACTCCGGCAATGACGCTGCTACCGCCATCGCAGAGGGGCTGGCCGGCTCAGAATCTACTTTTGCCTGGCTCATGAACCGTAAAGCCAGACAACTAGGGGCCTATAACACTAGCTTTAAAAACCCGCATGGTCTCACTGAAGCCGGACATTACACTTCGGCATACGATTTGGCTATAATGACCCGCTATGCCCTGCGCAATCCTTTTTTTAGCAAAACAGTAGCAACCAAGGAAGCTCAAATTTCCGCTCCCGACGGGATTCGTTTTTTATACAATACCAACCGCTTGCTTGATAGTTATCCCGGTTGCGACGGGGTGAAAACAGGTACTACTGATGCGGCTGGCCAGTGCCTGGTGGCTTCAGCGACCCGAGGTGGGCGGCAGTTGCTCAGTGTTGTCCTGGGCAGTAGTGAGCGTTACAGCGATAGCTGCGCCTTGCTCGATTATGGCTTTGAAAACTTTTATGCTGAGATGGCCCTCGCGGGAGAAAACTGCGGCCAGGTTTATGTCAATGGTGGCGAAACAGCTGCGGTTGCAGTAGCGCCGGAAACTACCGTTAGTTTTACTGTACCAAAGGAAGAAGCTGCTTTGCTGGAAAAACGGTTGATATTACCCGCGGCTGTCAACGCTCCGGTAAAAGAAGGCCAGCAACTGGGAGAGGTAGTAATCTTGTATAAGGGACAAGAGGTTGTCAGCTCAGCCCTGATAGCTACCGGAGAGGTTAGGACTCTGCCCTGGTGGTCGCGTTTATTAATGTTTGCTAGCAGGGGGCTATAATAGTAATAGTATCAGTAAGGGGGCAGGAGATGTACCAGAAAACAGTTCTTAGTAATGGTATTCGTCTGGTTAGTGAAGAAATTCCTTTTGTTAATTCGGTGGCTTTAGGGGTATGGGTAGGTACTGGTTCGCGCTATGAGGATGAATCCAACCAGGGTGTTTCTCATTTCCTTGAACACTTGTTATTTAAAGGCACATCTAAACGGACAGCCCGGCAAATAGCCGAAGAACTGGAGGCAGTTGGCGGGGTAATCAACGCTTTTACCACCAAGGAGTACACTTGTTATTACAGCCGGGTGCTGGCTGAACATCTGGATCTGGCTATCGATGTCTTAAGTGATATACTATTTAATTCACTACTAGCCGATGAGGATATTGAGAAAGAAAAAAAGGTCATTCTGGAAGAAATCAAAATGTATGAGGATTCTCCTGATGAATTAATTCATGACCTTTATACCCGTAATATCTGGCCGGGGCATCCCCTGGGACGGGCAATCTTAGGAACGTATGAGTCGGTAAACGAACTCAAACGGGATACAATTTACCGCTATTATCAGGAACAATATAATAATAAAAATATTGTCCTGGCTACAGCGGGAAAATTTAATACTAAAGAATTAGTGGACAAACTGGAAGCAGCTTTTGGGAGTCGTAAATGTCCAGGCAAGGCAAATAAATATAGTGCGCCCCGCCATCATATTAGAACAGTTAACCATTTCAAGAAGACAGAACAAATCCAAATCTGTCTGGGAGTGCCGGGTCTGGCCCAGGATGATAAAGATATTTATGCTCTTCAGGCATTAAACAATATTTTGGGGGGCGGTTTGAGCTCGCGTCTTTTTCAACAGATCAGGGAAGAAAAAGCCCTTGCTTATACTGTTTATTCCTACCATGCTGGTTTTTTGGATTGCGGCTTATTCACTGTTTATGCTGCCACCAGCCCGACAAATTATCAGCAGCTGGTATATATAATTTTACTAGAAATGGCAGCTCTCAAAAACAAGGGGGTAACTCCCCAGGAACTGAAAAGGACCAAAGACCAGATCCGCGGCAACCTTTTGCTGGCTCAGGAAAACGTTAGCCAGCGAATGAGCCGCCTGGGTAAGACCGAATTAATCTTTGGCAGGGTTATTACTGCTGAAGAAGTGATTGAACATTTAAACCAGGTGGGGGAAGATGATTTGCAGGCTATAGCCAGACGTCACTTGCAGGCAGATTTACTTGCCTTAACGACTCTCGGCCCTCGGGTTGAAGAACTTGATGTGGCTGCTCTGGCACGCCAGGCAGGGCTCTAAACAGAGCTTAATGCTGGCTTAGTTGGCAATAAATATAATAAATAATAGATACCGACAGTAGCAAAGCATAAAGCACCTACCTCTTTTCATATCTTTAAAGCATGAGGGAGGAGGGGCTTAATGTTGATTATTTTATTCTTTCTGATAGCACTGCTGCTAGGTTTTTTTCTGGCTGTTAAGGCCAAAGTTCGTCTTTACCAGCGAAGTAAGCTTGAAGTTTCAGCCAGCCCTGTTTCCCAGGCGCTTGCTGAGCTGGTAGCCGTAGCCGGAGGTATCTATCTCTCCCTGGTCCTTTTGGTTAGTTTTCTAAAAATCAACATCGCTGAAGTCATTATGATTGGCCAGTTCCAAATTGACCCGCTGGCTGCTGTGGCTTTGGTGATTGCCTTGCTTCAGCCCCTTATTTTAAATCTATGGCAATACCTGAAAGGGCGTTAGGTAGAGCTTATGCGCTTTACAGAACTAATGGGCAAGGAAATAATCAATCTCCATGATGGTACCCGTTTGGGGAACATTGCCGAGGCTGATTTGATGCTAGATATGAATGCCGGCACAATCACGGCTATTATTTTGCCTTACCGGAGCAACAAATTTTCTATTTTTGGTGGTCGCCAGGAATTGGTAATTCCCTGGTCAGCCGTTCATAAAATTGGCAATGAAGTTGTTATTATCAACCTGGATCCTACTTACAGTCGCCGTTCAAAAGATTGACATTAGTTATTCTTAATGATATCATATGATGTACAATCTAATAGCTCATCTCGTGTGTAGTGGGGTAGAGGTGCAGTGGACAAGAGTATTGCCGGCGAGGTTGGCAGCCAATGAACCGGTAAGAAAGGGTACACTGCCGAAGGAGAGTATGATGGCCGTGAGTACTCTCCTGGGACGGCTCTGAATAAGAGTCGTACTGTCACTATTAACTATTTAGTGGAGCGCTACTCGCACGAAGATAATTTGCGAGATGAGTATTCTGATTATCCGGGAAAACCGGAGCGGGATGCTCTCGGTTTTCTTATTTTTTTAAGTGAGGTGGAGAACAACGACGCTAAAGGTAATAATCACTGGCGCTGCCGGTCGCATGGGCCGGGAAATGAGTAAGGGGTTACTGCAGGCGGAAGGAATTGAATTAGTAGGAGCTGTAGACCTCCGTGAGGTCGGCAGCGATATCGGCTCTTTGCATAACGGTCCGCCAACAGGGATATATATCAGCGACGATTTGGCCGCAGTAATAGATGCTACCAGACCCCAGGTTATGGTTGACTTTACTATTGCTGCTGCAGCCATTGCCAATGCTCGCCTGGCGGTAGAAAAAGGAGTTTGCCCGGTAGTGGGAGCTACCGGTTTTGGACTAGCTGAGCTTGATGAATTGCATCAGCTCTGTGAAAGTAGGCAAATAGGCGCTGTAGTGGCACCCAATTTTTCTCTGGGCGCAGTTTTAATGATGCATTTTGCCCAAAGGGCGGCTGCTTATTTTACCAATGCGGAAATTATTGAAATGCATCATGAGCAAAAGATTGATGCGCCTTCAGGGACAGCTTTAAAAACTGCTGAACTGATGGCTGCAGAGATAGGCGTGCCTGGTGAAGTTGCTCAGTCTCAAGAAAAAGTAACTGGTGCCAGGGGCGCTACTTACAAGGGAATTACTATCCACAGTGTGCGTTTGCCAGGAGCTGTAGCTCACCAGGAAGTTATCCTGGGTGGTCCAGGGCAGTTGCTGACAATTCGTCACGATACTACCAGCCGTGAAGCTTTCTTGCCGGGGTTACTGCTGGCTATCAAGAAGGTCAAACAGCTCAGGGGGGTGGTTTACGGGTTGGAGAACTTGCTTGACCTGTAGGGTTTGCACCTCCTGGATTAAGGTCACATATATTGCTAGTAGTACAGGTGTACTAAATAAGGCAGGAGGTTGTTCAGGTAATGGGTGGGAAGCTTGCAGGGATTAAAATTGCCATGCTGGGCGGAGATGACAGGGAAGCTATCCTGCACAAGGAGCTTTTGCACCTGGGCGCTGAAGTCGAGGCAGTAGGTGTGCCTGGTGTGTCGGCAGGAGAAGACTATAACTGTCATGAAGCCCTCCTGAAAGCCGTCCAGGGTGCCGGGGCGATAATCTTGCCTGTGCGGGGTATCGATCAAGAGGGGTTAATCTATGCCCCCCAGTCCCAGTTTCCCCTGTATATTACCTGGGAACTGGCTGCAGCGATACCGGCAGGAACTCCGGTTTTGATAGGGGTGGCAAGGCCATTATTAAAAGAAATGGCGGCAGCACATGGCTGGCAGTTGTATGAGACGGCAGACCTGGATGAAATGGCTATTTTAAATGCTATCCCTACTGCCGAAGGAGCTTTGTTGCTGGCTATGCAGGAACTTCCCATAACACTTCACGGGAGCGAGGCCTTTGTCATAGGACTGGGGCGCACCGGCTTTGCTTTAGCCCGCGTTTTGGATGGCGTGGGGGCCAGGGTGACAGTAATTGACCGGGGTGCAGCTGATCGAGCTCGGGCGTACAGAGAAGGCTGGCAGGCCTATCCTTTTAGCGACATGGCAAATATAATTAAACAGGCTGACGTAATTTTTAACACTGTGCCGGCTTTAGTTTTGACAGAAAGCTTATTAGCTCAAACTAAACCGGAAGTTCTCATAATTGACCTGGCCTCAGCTCCTGGAGGTACTGATTTTGAAGCGGCTGCTGCACTTAAGCGCAAGGCGCTGCTGGCACCAGGGTTGCCCGGAAAGGTCGCTCCTAAAACAGCGGGCCTCATTTTAGCCCGCATTTATCCCACCCTGATTTTAAATAGCCTGCAACAACCGTAGACCTTGACGGAGGTGCTTGCGATGTTGCTGAATGGTAAAAGGGTAGGGTTTGCTGTTACCGGCTCCCATTGCACCCTGGCGGCGGTAATGCCTGAATTGGCCAGGTTCGTCAGCGAAGGGGCTGAAGTAGTACCGATTATATCCGCTTCAGTCAGGGATAATGATACCCGCTTTGGGACCAGTTCTTACTGGCGCGAGGAATTAGAACGGATCAGCGGCAATAAGGTCATTGATACTATCAATAAGGCAGAACCGATTGGGCCACAGAAGTTGTTCGATATTGTTGTTGTAGCGCCCTGTACAGGTAATACCCTGGCTAAAATAGCTAATAGTATTACAGACTCACCGGTATTAATGGCGGTTAAAGCGCAGATGCGAAATTTAAGGCCGGTAGTATTAGCCATTTCTACCAACGACGGCCTGGGCGGTAACGCTATAAATTTGGGCCGCGTATTAAATATGAAAAATATCTACCTGGTTCCCTTTGGTCAGGATGACCCGTACAACAAGGCCAATTCATTAGTCTTTAATAAGGATTTAATTCTTGATACAGTTCTGGCGGCACTGGAGGGTCGACAAATACAGCCGTTATTATTAGGGCCTTCGAGAAAAGGGGACGGGTAACAGGAGGGTTAAAAGAATATGGGTAATTTAAATGTTGCTGTAGTAGGAACAGGGGCCGTTGGCCAGATGACGCTCAAAATTTTAGAGGAGAGAGATTTTCCCGTTGCCAGCTTAAAAGTTTTAGCTACTTCCCGCTCGGCAGGGAAAACGGTAACTTTCAAAGGGCAGGAATATCTCATTGAAGAGACTACTCCGGAGTCTTTTGCCGGTATAGACGTGGCTTTTTTTGCCGGGGGAGCAGCCAGTAAAATGTTTGGCCCGGCAGCTGTTGCTGCGGGTGCGGTAGTAATTGACAACAGCAGCAGCTTCCGCATGGATCCTGAAGTGCCTTTGGTAGTGCCGGAAGTGAATCCTCAGGATGTGCGCTGGCATAAAGGTATAATTGCCAATCCCAACTGCTCTACCATTCAGATGGTAGTTGCTTTAAAACCGCTTTACGATGCTGCAGGAATTAAGCGGGTGGTTGTTTCAACTTACCAGGCGGTATCAGGGGCCGGACAAGAGGCAATTGAGGAATTACAGCAACAGAGCCGGCAGATATTAGATGGTAAAGAGATAACGAGTAAAGTATTTCCCTGGCAGATTGCCTTTAACTGCCTGCCCCACATAGATGTTTTCCTGGAGAACGGTTACAGCAAAGAAGAAATGAAGATGGTCAATGAAACCAAAAAAATTATGGGAGATGAAAGGATCCAGGTTACGGCCACGACTGTTCGGGTACCGGTCTTTAACGGTCATTCAGAAGCAATAAATATAGAAACTGAAACTAAGCTAACGGCAGCTGAGGCTAGAGAATTGTTGCGCAAGGCTCCCGGCATAATAGTAGTTGATGACCTGGAAGCGAAGGCCTATCCACTGGCAACACAAGCTGACGGGCGGGACGAAGTATTTGTGGGCCGGATTAGGGAAGATAATTCCATTGCCAATGGCTTGAACCTGTGGGTGGTAAGCGACAATTTGCGTAAAGGGGCTGCCACCAATTCCATTCAGATTGCCGAATTGCTGCTTAAAGAAGGATTGCTTGGTAAATAGAAACAGATAGCGAATAGGCAGTTAGGAGGCCGGGTAGAAGCTAGTAAGAGGACAGAGACAGCATACGTGAGGAGAAAGATTATTATGCAGTGGGGCAGGATTCTCACAGCCATGGTAACGCCTTTTACTGACGAAGGCAAGTTGGATTTAGACGGGGCTCAAAAATTAGCGCTTTATCTTGTTGAGCATGGCAGTGATGGCCTGGTTGTGGCTGGTACTACCGGGGAAACGCCGACCTTAAGCTTTAAAGAAAAATTAGAGCTGTTTCAAGCAGTTAAATCTGCAGTTGGTGACAGGGCGGCGGTTTTGGCCGGGACAGGAAGCAATGATACAGCAGCAAGTATTGAGCTGTCCAAAGAGGCTGAAGCCCTGGGCCTTGACGGCTTGATGCTGGTGGCGCCGTATTATAACCGGCCGCCTCAGGAGGGGCTGTACCGACATTTTAAAGCCATAGCAGAGGCGACTACGCTACCAGTTATTATTTATAATATTCCTTCGCGTACCGGTTGCAATATAAATGTTGATACCGTTGTAAGGTTAGCAGAGATTGATAACATTGTGGCTATCAAAGAAGCCAGCGGCAATATGGATCAGGCAACAGCTATCATGCAACAGGCTCCGGAAGGGTTTTCGCTCTATAGTGGCGATGATTCTTTGACTTTACCTTTAATGGCCATGGGTGCCCGTGGTGTTATCAGCGTGGCCGCGCATGTAATTGGTCCGCAGATGCAGGCCATGGTATCAGCTTATGTTAGTGGGGACGTAAATAAGGCTGCCAAGATACACCAGGAACTATTCCCTGTTTTTAAAGCCCTGTTCATCAGCGTCAACCCTGTACCGGTAAAGGCAGCTCTGGCTATGCTGGGATTGCCGGCGGGGCCGGTGCGGCTGCCTCTGGTAGGTCTTAATTCTTCTGAGAAGGAAGTGTTAGCCACTGCCTTGCAGCAAGCTGGGGTGTTGGCGCGCTAAAGTTGCTCGAGAAGCTTTAATAGGTTATAATATAATTAGCTGGTTTAAGATCGTGGGTAGAAAAACCGGGCCGGCGGCAAGCAGGCCCGGTCTTTTTGCATGTGGTTGTTTAGGAATTTATCTTTGACAAATGAAAGTGGAGGCGGTTGCATGGCAGAAAACGAACAGAAAGTATCTATAATTCCGTTGGGCGGTCTCGGCGAAATCGGCAAGAATATGATGGCGATCAGGTACGGAAACAGCATACTGGTTGTCGATTGTGGCTTGACTTTTCCCGAGGATGACATGCTTGGCGTGGATGCAGTTATTCCTGACTAC
>JAAYGJ010000173.1 GCA_012727745.1 Clostridia bacterium
AAAAAGGCCGCCTAAACCATCCCGTTTCTCCACCAGCAGAACTTTTGCCCCGTGACTGGCAGCCGCAACTGCCGCCGCCACCCCTTCGGGTTGCCCGCCGACTACCACAACATCATAGCTGGCCTCCGCTGCCGGTATGGGCGCTACCGCAAAAGTAAACGGGTCAGGCAATGATTTTGGTACCGGCCGCCAGTCCCAGAAAAACCATACGGCCAGGATTAGAACAGCTAACACCGGCATCCCTAAAAATACTAATAATTTCTTTTTAGCCTGCACAGTTGTCATTTCCTTCAATCCCCAAACAACACTTTCCACCTTTTAACTTTCCTCCTCTCGTTGAGTTACCGCCTCAAAGCGGTAAGGGGGCAGCTTTAAGCCTTCTCTAAAAGCCGCCCAGCTGCGGGGAGAAGAATCGAGATTATATAGCCACTTGCCGTCAATTTGATTAAACCATACAGCTATTTTAATGTTGGGGTAACGGACAGCTAAAGAGCGAAAACATTCTTCGAGCCAGGCTCCTTTATCGCCACCCTCTTCATTACAGGCAAATTCCGTGATCATAAAAGGAAAGTCAGGGTAATAGTACATATACTCCCGGTACAAAGGTTCATAAATCTGATTAAAACCCCGCCAAACGTCTGCGGGATAGCTGGTGCCGTTGTTGTAGCCGGTTAGTCCGATCCAGTGCACCGTTTCCGGTCCCGGGTAGTAGAGATAGTGGTTATTCCATTTGAAGTCAGGATAAGAGCGGTCATGGGGGTTAAAAACAAAAAGAACGTTATCGGCCCCCTCAGCCTGGAAAATCTGGTAGACACGCTCCCAGGCCATTTTATAAATATCGGTATCCTTGCCGTAATACCAGGCCGACCAGGTACACCAGTCCCCATTCATTTCGTTGCCAAAACGAACAAAAACAGGGCCGCCCAGGGACTTAAACTGCCGGGCGTACTCCCGGAAAATATGATCATACTGGCCCTGGATAAGTTCAATCAGGGAAGTATCGTCGCTTTGGCCATACCACCAGGGCTGCAACGCCACCATCAAGATGCGCTTATCCTGGTAGATTTTATGTAACTCTTCCATATTAAAACGGGTGTCAAGGGAAGTATAGGTTATTAGAAATGGGAACTTAAAATTTAGCTGTTCTTCTAAAGGCACAAGATGGGTAAAATATTCCATCTGGCCAAGCTTGTGGGGGTTAAGAATCCCCCAGAGTGTCTTATCTTCCGGTATTGTCAGGCTATAAGACTGGCCCTCTAGCTGAACCTGGCGCTGCTGCAACGGTGCTGCTGGAAAAACACGTGTTGTGGTGGCAGGAAAAGTTTCAAAACTCTGGATTATATCGTCCAGTTCGGCAGTAGCAGCAGCAAAATTAGCTTCATTACTCTTGAGCATAAAGGTATAGACCGTTTTATTTTTATTGTCAAGCAGATGATATTCTCGGTAACAGTTTAAATCGTCAGGTGCCAGTTGCTGCCTGGTCCAATCAAACTGCCAGGCCCGGTAATTCTTTAGTGTCAACTGCCTCTGATCCTGTAATTTAATACCGCCCCAGCCCTCCTGGAGGCCGCGGTTGCTGTAAAAGATATATTCCTCAGCACTCGCTTTATCGAGGGGCTGGGCCAGGACAGTTAATTTAACATAGCCGTCTCTGGTCAAAATAGTTGCCAGCCCGGGGATAATTTCATGCTGCCAGTTACCAGGGTACTTGAAACTAATACCGTCGTAACTATTTACTAATGTTACTAATGTCTGCCAGGCCTGAGCCTCGTTCACCGGAACAACAGCAGCCCCCGCCTCTCCAGGTTGATAACTGCAGTTCATAAAGATAAAAATAAGAGCTGTAGAAATTAGTTGCCGCCAGTTCAATAAATTCTTCCCCTCTTTTCCCTATACCGATTTTATAATTAAGCCCCTGAAAGTCAGGGGCCGCACTCTTCTATTTGATTAGACATATGCTGACAAAATCCTCTTTACCTCTGCAAATATATTTTATATCCCCGTTCAGCTAAATCCTCAAGTTATCCACAGAAATAATGACCTGGTATTATGTTAGTCACAGGTTTATTCACATTATCCACAGGAAAAACCTGTGCAAAACAATTTTTCAAGTCCCAAATGGGTCCCGAATCGCTTCCCGGGACCTGTTAATAAAGTGGCAAGTTGGGGACAGCGTTCAGACTCAAAGGGGCATATTCCCTACGCAGATACTGGTAGTAAGCAGCACAGCCAATCATGGCAGCGTTGTCGGTACATAAAAGTGGCGGCGGGCAAATAACCGGTAAGCCTATTTCCGCACCGGCGGACAACATTCCCTGCCGCAAAGCACTGTTGGCCGCTACCCCGCCAGCCAGCAAAATCGAGCGAGCCGCGTACTCTTTTGCCGCCCGGATGGTCTTGCTTACCAGCACCTCAACGGCAGCAGCCTGAAAAGAGGCAGCTACATCAGCCCGGTTTATTTCCCGGTTAGTCTGGCGAGCATGGTGTAAGTAGTTTATCACCGCCGATTTCAGCCCGCTAAAGCTAAAATCAAAACTGCCTTCTTCCAACCAGGCCCGGGGAAAATGAACTGCCTCCGGATCCCCTTCACGGGCTAATTTTTCTAACTCCGGCCCCCCCGGGTAAGGCAATCCCAGTACCCGGGCTACTTTATCAAAGGCTTCCCCGGCAGCATCATCCCGGGTAGCGCCGATAGGGCGCCGTTTTTCGTGCCCTTCCAGATAAATCAGGTTAGTATGCCCCCCCGAAACCACCAGGCAAACGGCGGGTAAAGGTAAACGGGGTTGCTGCAAAAAACCGGCATAGATATGCCCCAACAGGTGATGCACTCCCAGCAGCGGTTTGCCCAGACCGTAAGCCAGGCTTTTAGCATAGGCCAGACCCACCAGCAAGGCTCCCACCAGGCCAGGACCGTAAGTGACAGCCACCGCATCCAGGTCGGCAAAGCTTATCTCCGCCTCTGCCAGGGCTGCATTAACCGCTGGTACAATAGCTTCCATATGCTGGCGCGAAGCAATCTCAGGCACCACCCCCCCAAAACGGCGGTGGACAGCAATCTGGGAGGCAATTATATTGGAGCGCACTTCAGTTCCATTAACAACAACGGCAGCTGCAGTCTCATCGCAAGAAGTTTCTATAGCCAGAATGGTAGTTGACGCTTCCATATTTTATTCCCTTCTGTAAATCATTTAATAGCTGCAAAAGCTAAACTGGCTCAGCTAGTTTCCCCAGGCTTCTTTTTTTAATTTTAAAATAGATGGGGGACGCAAAACATAAGAGGTGCGAAAGGCGATACTTAATCTCACTTCCCTTACTACCTCTATTTATACAGATGCTTCCACATGATAATCGCATCCTCTTTATTGTCATTATAATAACCCTTGCGTATGCCGGCGCTGACAAATCCTAAACGTTCATAAAGCCGCCGGGCCGCATGGTTGGAGACCCGCACTTCCAGGGTCATACGGTCCGCTCCCAGATAAGCAGCCTCCTGCATTAATACTTTTAACAACAATTCTCCCAGGCGACGGCCCCGGTAATCAGGAGCTACCGCCACGGTAGTCACATGCGCTTCATCAAAAATTAACCATAAGCCGGCATAACCGATAACCTTGTCAGCGGCCCGGGCTACATAATAATAAGCAAATTCATTGTTATAAATCTCATTGAGATAAGAATTGCGGCTCCAGGGTGTCGGGAAAGAGACCTGTTCAATAGCCAGGACTCCGTCCAAATCCTCGCCAATCATGGGCATGATTTGTACCTCGAGGTCTCCTTCTCCTTTATCTTTACCGGTCCTGGGTGCAGGTAAAGTGGCTTTAAGCGGATAAGATCGTCGGCTTCCCCGGCTTGCAGGCGTTTCCGGCCCAGATAGGCAATCTGAGCCGCCCGCGGCCAGGTACCTGTGGGGGGAAGAAACCGCGCCCGGCTGCCCAGCTGTTGCCATAACTCCAAGTAAGGCGCAACTCCGTCGCCTAAAAAATATACCGGCATGTCGTAGGACTGCAAAGAATTGAGCAATACAGCCGGATCTACGGCTTGATATGGTGTTAAACGGCATAACTCTCCCTCCTGCCAGCGATAAAGCGCAGTGTATACTTCCTGGCGCCGGGCGTTAATCACCGGGCAAACCAGACCCCTAACTTCCCAGGCATTCCAGGCCAGGCTATCCAGCAGTGGCACTCCCACCAGGGGCTTTTGGGCCACATGGGCCAGACCCTTGACCGTAGCCAGACCAATTCGCAAGCCGGTAAAAGAAGCGGGGCCAATAGCAACAGCCAGGCCATCCAGTTCAGCCAATTCTACCCCCGCTTCAGCCAGCAAATTGACCAGCATTGGCAGCAAGCGCTGGGAATGATTCTTGCGAGTATTAAAAAAGGTCTCTGCCAGCAATAAATCGTTATTAATAAGCGCCGCCCCGGCAACTTGGGTGGCACTATCAACCCCCAGGACTAACACTTTGCTTCAACTCCTCTAGCAATCCTGAATAGTGCTGCCCGTTAGCAGTTAAAGTAGCCAGGCGCCCTCCCCCGGGGCTGTATTCCAGTTCAACACGGAGGTGCTGGCAGGGCAACAATTCTTCCAGGCGTTCACCCCATTCAATGGCCGTCACTCCCTGGCCATAGAAATACTCCTCCAGCCCCAGTTCCCGGGCAGAGGCCGGGTCTTCCAGGCGGTACACGTCAAGATGATTAAAAGGACAGCGCCCCTGATATTCCTGAATAATGGTAAAGGTAGGGCTGGTGACCGGCCCGGTAACTCCCAGCCCTCTGGCCAGCCCCTGGGCCAGGGTAGTTTTTCCAGTACCCAGCTCCCCAGCCAGAACGACCAGGTCCCCGGGAGCCAGCAGCTGGCCTAATTTAAAACCCAGTTCTGCAGTAGCATTGCTGTCCGGTAAAAACACTCTCATACTCATCACCCAAGCCTATTATTACCCTGCCATTTTAGCTATAAACCGGCAAAGCCGGGGGCTTAGCTGTTAAAGAAGGTTAATTGTTCCGTTATTTCAACCCGGTAAGCCTCACGGATTTTTTTAAAATCTTCCCACACCGGTCGCTTTCTGGCAGGGTCACGCAACAAAGCGGCCGGGTGATAGGTAGGAAGATACCGGATACCCCCTTTGGTAATCCACTGGCCCCTTAAGCGGGTTATCCTGGCATCTTCAGCAATTAAAGCCCGGGTAGCATGGGCCCCCAGGCAAACGATTATCCGGGGCTTTATTATAGCGATCTGTTCCTCCAGCCAGGGCAAACAGGCTTTAATCTCCGCTGCAGTCGGGGGCCGGTTGCTACTGCCGCCCCGATAGCGGCCATTAGCCAGGGTAAGGTTGCGCGGCCGGCACTTTACTACATTGGTTATATATACCTCCTGCCGTTTAAACCCTGCTGCCTCCAGGATGCGGTCCAACAGCTGCCCAGCCGCACCGACAAAAGGCCGGCCCTGCTCATCCTCATGGGCCCCGGGTGCTTCTCCCACCAGCATCAGCTTAGCAGCAGCATTGCCCTCGCCAAAAACTACCTGTTTGGCCTGCTGCCGTAATACGCATTGCTGGCAGCCCATGGCTCTTTGTTTTAATGTTTCCAGCTCCATTTATCCCTCACCATAAAACTACTTTCTGCTTCACGATAGATAATCCTGCCATGATTATGAAAAAACCGCCTACCATATTAACGTAGGCGGTAGTAATTTTTGCTAATAAGGTGCCCGTCGCCTGCTTTTCTGTTTCAAATTACTCCGGGCCAGCTGAACTTTAGCTTTCAAGTCATCCAGATCGAAAGGCTTATAAATAAAATCACTGGCCCCCAGGTGCCAGATTTGTTTCAGTAAAGCTTCCTCCACATATGCAGTCATGATGATTACAGCCGTAGATGGTGCCAGGGCTTTTATTAAAGGCAACGCTTCCAGCCCCCCCATCACCGGCATTTTAATATCCATCAAGACTACCTCCGGCCGCCAGCTCTCCAGCTGGCGCAAAGCATCGCGTCCATTGGCCGCTGTAGCTACTTGATAACCTTCTTCCTGAAAAAATAACTTCAGTAATGAACGGACCTCTAATATATCGTCAACTACAAGTATGCTGGGCAATGCCGCAGTTCCCCCCGAATAAAAAATATAGCAACATGCATTAATCATGTGCAGGTAATGTTATTCGACAAGTAAAACCATTTTCCTGCTAATTATGGAAAATAATGTTGCCATTTTATATTTCAATCAAACCCAAGCTGATTTCAATGGCCCGGTCAACCTTTTCCAGGGTTTCTTCATCGAGAACTGCTACTTTCTGCTTAAGACGGCTCTTGTCAATGGTGCGGATTTGTTCCAGCAGGATAACCGAATCACATTCCAAACCGCTCTTGGCGGCATCAATCTCCACATGGGTGGGCAGTTTGGCTTTAGAAATTTGGGAGGTAATGGCGGCTATAATAGTGGTGGGGCTGTACTGATTGCCAATATCATTCTGAATAATAAGCACCGGCCGGGTTCCACCTTGCTCAGAACCGACAACCGGGTTTAAATGGGCGTAAAAAACATCACCACGCCTGACCAGCATCTCATTTGCACTCCACTAGTCTATCAACATAAAACCTTTGTACTTCATCTTCAACATCGTAATTTTCCGCTACCAGAGCCAAATTGATTGGCGCCATTTCTTGATAACCCCGTTTCATCTGCTCCCGCATACTGCGCCGCTTACGTTCGGCAATATAAAGCTTCATCGCTTCTCGAATAAATTCACTGCGATTACGTCTTTCCACAGTTGCTAGATTATCTACCTCAGCCAGAAGACTTTCTGGCAAGCTGATCATTATCCGCTTGACACCTGGCAAGAAACAGGCACCTCCTCAATTTGAGCACTATTATTGCGGCATTGATATAACCAATTATAACGTCAAAGGATTACCGCCGCAAGGCCGCTGGAAAGCTTTTGACAACCATTTTTTTACTGCCCGCAATATACTCTCGGTACCCGCCCGGAGATCAGGCAAAGCACCTCATAGTTTATTGTTCCCATCCAGGCAGCTACTTCTTCGGCCGTCACAACACTATCCCCCTGACGGCCAAGGAGGACAACCTCATCGCAAACCTGCGTTTCCGGCACGGAAGTAACGTCTACCATACACTGATCCATACATACCCGGCCGATGACCGGTACCCGGCGACCCCGAATTATAACCTGGGCTCGGTTAGAAAGGAGACAGGAATAACCGTCAGCGTAGCCCACCGGCAAGGTAGCTACCCGGCTGGGGGCCGAAGTAGTATAAGTGCAGCCATAACTTACATAAGACCCGGCTGGCAACTCTTTTACCTGCACAACCCGGGTCTTTAAGGCCATCACCGGCTTTAAAGCCAGACGTTGCCAGCAAACTTCTTTAGAAGGATAATGACCATAGAGAATAATCCCTGCCCGCACAAGATTAAAATGGGTTTCCGGCAAATCAATTATAGCGCCGCTATTGGCCGCGTGAATCCAGGGGAAAGTTATACCCCTCTCTTCCAGTTGTTTTAACAATTGCCGCAAAAGCCCCAGCTGCCGCCGGGTATAGCTTTTATCCGCTGCATCGGCGCTGGCAAAATGGGTAAAAAGGCCTTCCAGATAAATATTGGGTAAATCATTAATAGCCATTATGAGGGGCAGAGCCTGCTGTGGCAACATCCCCAGGCGTCCCATACCCGTATCAATTTTCAAGTGTAAACGAGCCTTGACCCCGGCCTTTGCTGCTGCCCGGCTTAAACTTATAGCCTGCTCAAGGCTAAAAACAGTCTGGGAAATATCGGCTTCCACTACCTGACCGGCGTCCTCCGGCGGAGTATAACCTAAAATTAGCAGGGGGGCATTTATCCCTTCCTGACGTATCTTTAAAGCTTCATCCAGGGTGGCAACACCCAGCCAGGTGGCGCCATTAGCCAGGGCTGTCCTGGCTACCGGAACGGCACCGTGACCATAGGCGTTAGCCTTAACAACAGCCATCACCTGAGTTTGGGGTTGTAGTATATTTTTAATTGCCCGCATATTGTGGGCAAGAGCTGCCAAATCGATTTCCGCCCATACCGGTCGCGCCACCGCTGACCACCTCCAGCTTGCAAAAAGCAGACGGTAGATATTCCAGCAGGTCCCCTGCCATTAAAGCGTACTCGCCTTTATGCTTTGCCGCCTCGTCCCCAGCCATGCCGTGAATATAAGCTCCCAGAGCGGCAGCTATACCCGGTTGCAAACCCTGGGCTATCAACCCGGCAATAATTCCCGTCAACACGTCACCGCTGCCTGCCGTAGCCATGCCAGGATTGCCGCTGGGGTTAATAAATACTTGCCCGTCAGGCCAGGCAATTATAGTGCGCGCCCCTTTTAGCAAAACAACCGCCTGCCATTCCCGGGCACACTGGCAGGCTGTTTCCAGGCGTTTTTCCTGGACCTTCGTAGCCGTTGTCCCCAGCAGGCGGGCCATTTCCCCTGGATGGGGAGTCAAAACAAGGGGGGCATGGTCAGCAGTAAGGAGTTCTGTGTGGCCAGCCAGAGCATTAAGGGCGTCGGCATCAACCACTGCCGCTACTTTTAGCCGGGGCAACAGCTCCCTGACCATCTCCGCCGTCGCCTCATCCTGGGAAAGGCCAGGGCCAATAGCCAGCACATCACTGTCCGCCAGCCTGTTCAAAATAGGTTCCAGAGCCTCCCGGCTGAGAGCACCGCCTGCTGTTGCCGGCAATGAATAGGTCATTACTTCGGTAGTCTTCATTTCCAGGATGTTATGAACTGTTTGCGGTACGGCTGCCGTTACCAGTCCGGCACCGGCTTTTAAAGCTGCCGTTGCTGTCATTACAATTGCACCACTAAGGCCAGGCGAACCGCCGACTGCCAACACCCGGCCATAAAGGCCTTTATGGCCACTGGCCTCCCGTACAGGCAGGTAGGGGCGGCAACGCTCAGCCGTCAAAAGGTGTAGATTAAATTTCTGGCTGTCAATCAACTTGCGGGGAATACCGATGTCTACTACCTTTAGGCGACCGGCATAACTGGCTCCCGGTTCCAGCACTAAACCGAGTTTGGGCAGGGCAAAGGTAACCGTCCAGGCAGCCTGGACA
>JAAYGJ010000174.1 GCA_012727745.1 Clostridia bacterium
AAGTAGGAGTATTCAAGCGTACTATATTATGGTAAAATACAGGCATGAAGATTTTAGTACTTAACGGACCTAATTTAAACCTCCTTGGCAGCCGCGAACCGGAGACTTACGGCTCTGTCACCCTGGCAGAGCTGGAGGCCAGTTTAAAGGAGCTGGCTGCCAGGGAAGGCGTCGAACTGGAGTTTTACCAGTCAAATCATGAAGGGGATATTATTGATCGCCTCCATGTGGCCCGGGGACAGGTAGCGGCAGCAGTAATAAACCCGGGGGCACTGGGCCACTACAGCATTGCCCTGCGCGATGCTATAGCTGCAGTAGATTTCCCGGTAGTAGAGGTTCACCTGTCAAATATTTATCGGCGCGAAGAGTTCCGCCACCATACTGTTACGGCTGCCGTAACAGCGGGTCAGATTAGCGGTTTCGGCGCTCTCAGTTACCGTTTAGGGTTGGCGGCAGCTATTGAACTGGCAAAACAGGGGCGTTAATAACAAAGTTTGTTATTGCAAATAACTTGGGTGAGGCTGTCGTCCTGAGCGCTAAGCATATTCCTTTTTCTTTCCTGCCGGCCTGGAGCAAAGCTCCCCTGGCCTGAAAAGAGTTGCGTATGTTTAATGGGGGAATTATTAGTTGGCTACCAGGTTGACACGACTGCGGCAGTTAATGCTAACTGAAGGTATCGAAGCTCTCTGGGTGCGCCAGGAGGATAACCGCCGTTATTTAAGCGGTTTTACAGGCGATAGCGGCCAACTGCTGATAACTGCCACGGAACAGTATCTCTTAACTGATGGACGTTTTACCGAACAGGCCCGGGCTGAAGCAACAGAGTTTCAGGTGGTTGACCTGGGCAATAAGCCCTGGGAGCAGTTCCGGGAGGTGCTGGCAGCAGCAGGGGTGAGAAAGCTCCATTTTGAGGCCGAGCATCTTAGCTATGCAGCTTATCAAGACTTCGTTGAGCAACTGCGGGACTGGCAGCAGCCGTTAAATTTACTGCCTGCCAGGGGCCTGGTAGAAAAATTGCGTTTGTATAAAGACGAGGCTGAGCTAGATCTTATTCAAAAAGCTGTTGACCTGGCTGATGCCGGCTTTGCCTACCTGTTAACGATAATCCGTCCAGGCATAAGGGAACGGGATCTTGCCCTGGAACTGGAGTATTACCTGGCCCGGCAGGGTTCGGAAGGCCCGTCCTTTGAAACTATTATTGCTAGCGGTCCCCGTTCAGCGCTGCCCCACGGAGTGGCTTCCGAACGCATCCTCCAACCCGGCGACCTGGTGGTGATGGATTTCGGTGCTATTTACAGCGGCTATCATTCCGACCTTACCCGGACTGTGGCATTGGCGCCGGTAGCGCCGGAATGGCGCCGGCTGTACAATACAGTCCTAGAGGCCCAGCGACTGGGCATTGCTGCCATCTGCTCCGGCCGGGAAGGCCGGGAAGTGGATGCCGCGGTACGGGATTATATCAGCGCTTGCGGGTACGGGGAATATTTTCGCCACAGCTTGGGCCACGGGGTGGGACTGGCAATCCATGAAGGCCCTACCCTTTCCAGCCGTAATGAGAACAAACTGGCCCCGGGGATGGTTGTGACCGTTGAGCCCGGTATTTATCTGCCGGGACGGGGTGGCATCCGCATTGAGGATGTGGTCCTGGTGCAGGAGAATGGGGCCCGGGTACTTTCCCGGTCACCAAAAGAATTTATCGAGCTTTAGGGGGTATTCTTTCTTGATTTCCAGTAATGATTTTCGGACCGGACTGACAATTGAGGTTGATGGCGAAATTTATTCGGTAGTGGAGTTTATGCATGTTAAACCTGGGAAAGGTTCAGCCTTTGTCCGAACCAAGTTGAAAAATAGGCGTACCGGAGGGATTGTGGAACGCACTTTTCGCGCCGGTGAGAAAGTAGCCCGGGCTCATATCGACCGGCGGGAAATGCAGTATCTTTATAATGACGGCGATAACTATTACTTTATGGATACGGAGACTTATGAACAGACCTCTTTGCGTAAAGAACAACTGGATGATGCGGTGAAATACCTCAAAGACAATATGAATATCCACATACTTGCTTACCAGGGAGAGACGATTGGCGTTGAGTTGCCTAATTCAGTAGAGCTGGAGGTAGTAGAAACTGAACCGGGTGTTAAAGGTGATACTGCCACCGGCGCTACTAAAAATGCGGTACTGGAGACCGGGGCGACGATTCAGGTGCCGCTTTTTATAGAAAAAGGCGACAAAATTCGCATCGATACCCGCACTGGTGAATACATTGAGCGAGCTTAGTTTAAGTGTAACCCAGTTTGGCAATAATAATCGGGTGAAAGGAAAGGAGTTGACATTCTAATAATGAAGGAATTGCGCAAAAAAGTTTCCTATCTCAAAGGATTAATGGACGGTATGGAACTGGACGAGCAAAGCAAAGAAGCCCGCATTTTTAGAGAAATAATAGATGTCATCGAAAAAATAACTGAAGCCCTGGAAGACTTGCAGGAAGATTATGAGGATCTGGAGGAGTATCTGGAGAGCATCGATGAGGACCTTTATGACCTGGAAGATGAGGTCTACGAGGATGAAGAAGATGAGGAAGACGATGATGAGGAAAACTGTATTGAAGTAGATTGTCCTAAGTGCCAGGAGATTGTTTGTTTTGACGCTGACATCTTAAACGATGAGGACGTTGTTGAAGTCACCTGCCCCAATTGCGACACGGTGGTTTTTACCAATGAAGATGGGGAAGAAAAAAAGATGCTGACGGGTGAAAGTGAAGACCCGGAAGATTAAATAATCACTGCCAGGATATTGCAGGTCAGTAGTTAAGCATCAAAAAGCAGAATTGTTACCGTGACCCCAAGTGGGGTCTTATTTTTTTGTCTTAGCGCAGCCGTCTGCATAAAATTGGTAGGAAGTTAATAAGCATAGTGGCAAGGGGGAAAAAATATGGCTGCCGTCAGCTTGCTTAAGGAGAAAGGAGACAGGCCCGCCGCAGGGCAGAAGGAGAAAGCTGGAGTTCAGGTCCTGGAAACAGTACTGGTCCTGTTGCCGGCAGCAATTACCGACGCACTGGCTTCTTTACCAGACCATATTAAAGCTTGCCTGGAGGAAATCCGTTTGCGGCGGCAACGGCCGCTGCATATCCGCTGGGCGACAGGTGAAAGCTGGGTAGCAGCCGGAGGGGGTTTGGTGGAGGAACAAGCCCGCGCCTATATAGTTACGCCTGCTGATCTAAGCCAGGCTATCCAGACACTGACCGGCAGTTCTCTTTATGCGTTGGAAGAAGAACTGCGCTCCGGCTACCTGACTATCAGCGGTGGTCATAGGGTTGGCCTGGTGGGTGAAGCAGTAGTACGCCAGGGAGAAATACAAACCTTGAAAAATTTCTCTGGCCTTAATCTGCGCCTGGCCCGCAGCATACCCGGTTGTGCCAGCGGCTTAATTAATTTTTTGCTGGCCCAGGGCCGCCCTTTGCATACGCTTATCCTCTCGCCGCCCCGCTGTGGTAAAACAACCCTCTTACGGGAACTGATCCGCCTTTTTAGTACCGGAGTACCACAGCTTAAGTATACCGGCGTTAATGTGGGGGTGGTGGACGAGCGGTCGGAGCTGGCTGGATGCTGGCTGGGAATGCCTCAATTAGAAGTAGGTCCCCGGACTGACGTCCTTGACCGTTGTCCCAAAGCCGCGGGGATGTTAATGCTGCTGCGCTCGATGGGACCGGAATTAATCGCCACTGATGAGATTGGCCGGCCGGAAGAGCTGGAAATTCTGCAGGACATCTTAAATGCCGGGGTGACCTTATTAAGCAGCGTCCATGCTTCCAGCCTGGCAGAACTACAGCAGAGACCCGGCTGGGGCCCATTGTTGGAGCGGGGCCTCTGGCAGCGCCTGGTTGTCCTGGGGCGAACCCTGGGGCCGGGGACCATTGAAGCTGTCTATAACGGCGAGGGCCGTCTTTTGCGGCGGGGACCGTGGCGAGGTTAGAGCTGATGTTAAAAATTATAGGTGGACTGATCATAATAATTACCTGTGGTGGGCTCGGGTTGACGGTTGCCCAGGGCTACCGGACCCGCATTGAGCAGTTGCGCCAGCTAAATGCGGGGTTAAAGATGCTGGAAACGGAGATTGTCTATGGGGCAACTCCTTTAGCCCTGGCCTTAAGTCGCGTTGGCTTGCAATTGCGGGGGCCGGTGGCAGATTTTTTTGCCAGGGCTGCAAAGACCCTGGGAGATAATGCTGCTGCCAGTGCCCTGACGGCATGGCAACAGGGGCTGGCGGAACTGGCCGACAGATCAGACCTGCAGCCTCACGA
>JAAYGJ010000175.1 GCA_012727745.1 Clostridia bacterium
CTTTTGCGCCGGATAACAAAAGGCTTAACGGTTATTCTAATCACCCATGACCTTGCTGTTGCCGCCGGGCTTGCTGACTGCCTGGCTGTGCTGTACGCCGGCAAGCTTTTAGAGCTGGGACCTGTGCGAAAAATACTGGAAAATCCCCGTCACCCCTATACCAGAGGGCTGTTACGTTCTTTCCCAACTATGTCAACAACTAAAGACCTCCAGGGGATCCCAGGGGTAAAGGATCATGTGCCCCGGGGATGCCCCTTTAGGCCCAGGTGTACCCAAAATATAGAGGTATGTTCCCAAGCAGAGCCACCCCTCACACGCCATGAAAGCAGGGAGGTCGCCTGCCACCGGGGAGGCATAGTTCCCCTGCTGCAAATAAAAAAATTGGTTAAAAACTACGGCAACGTCTGTGCCCTGCAGGGTGTAACTTTAAACCTCTACGAGGGCGAAACACTTGCTCTGGTAGGAGAAACCGGATCCGGCAAGTCAACCCTGGCCAAGTGTATCATCGGCCTTGAGGCCGCCGATGCCGGGGAAATAGTTTTCCAGGGTACCAGGCTGCAGCGACGGGATAAAGATTTTTATCAAAAGGTGCAGATGATTTTTCAAAATCCCCAGGAAAGTATAAGCCACCGCCTGAACGTGCTGGCAGCCGTAATGGAACCGCTCGAGGTCCAAGGTATTGGCACTCCCAAAGAAAGGGAGGAAATGGCGATAAAAACCATAAAAGAAGTTGAATTGCCTGCCAGCGAGGCCTTTTTAAAAGAGTATCCCCACCATTTAAGCGGAGGCGAGCTGCAGCGAGTAGCTATTGCCAGGGCCCTGGTGTTAAACCCCAAACTGCTGATTGCTGACGAACCCACTTCGGCCCTGGATGCCAGCGTGCAGGCCAAAATAGTGAAGCTTCTCCTCAATCTGCAGGAACAACGGGGTCTGGCGCTGCTATTTATCACCCATGACCTTGCCCTGGCACGCAAAGTTAGCGACAGGGTTGAGGTCATGCTGTCCGGCTGCATTGTTGAATCCGGGATCACCAGCAGGGTTTTCAGCTCTCCCTCTCACCCCTATACCAGAGAACTGCTGCAAGCAGCCCGCAATTTTTCGTTTGATGAGGCCCAAAACATTACGGCGGGAACAAAAAGCATATTGGACGAAGGGGTTATTTCATGCGGCTAAAACAAATAGGCATCGTCCACTCTCCCTACAAAGAAAAAGGTGACGCTCCGCCCCAGGGGCGGTTTAAAGAAGACCGGTTTATAATCGAAATCTACCCTGAATTTGCGGCCGGTCTCAAAGATATTGAGGGGGTCTCGCACCTGATTGTGCTATACTGGTGCGACAGGGCCGACAGGAATACCTTGGTTACAAAGACACCCTGGGATGAGATACCCCACGGCGTCTTCGCCACCCGCTCACCCAACAGGCCCAATCCCATAGCCTTTGACATAGTTGATCTAATATCCCGGCAGGGAAACAAGCTGCTTGTCAGCGGTATGGACGCCCTGGATAAGAGCCCTGTATTAGATATCAAGCCTTACAATTCTAAAACAGATGCCATTGCAGATGCTAAAATTGAATGGTTAGAAAAAGCAACTATGTAGTTTGTTAGGCTATTTAGCATTATTTTCAAAGGAGGATTGTTGTGATTGATAAACACAAAGCGTGGGAACAAGCAGTAGCTTTCCACGGGCACGCCTGTCCCGGGCTGGCAATGGGTGTAAAAGCCAGCGAGGTAGCCCTTGCAAAGCTGGGTGTTGCCCGGGCCAGCGATGAAGAACTGGTAGCAATTGTAGAAACTGATGCCTGCGCAGTCGATGCCATCCAGGTACTTACCGGCTGCACCTTTGGCAAGGGAAACCTTATCTTCAAGGATTACGGCAAGCAAGCATTTACTATTGCCCGTAGAAGCAACGGGCAAGGCTACAGGGTGGTATTTAAAAATATGTCTAGCTCTAGCGAAAGCGATATGCTCCGGAAAAAAGTGTTCCAGGGGATAGCCACTGAAACAGAAAAACAACAATTCCAGCGCCTGCAGGAGCAAAAAATTGAACAATTATTAACAGCACCTCTGGAGGAAATCTGTACAGTCCAAAGTGTAGCAATAGAATTGCCAAGGCGGGCCCGTATTTTTGCTTCTGTCCAGTGTGAAAAATGCGGCGAATATTGTATGGAGCCCCGGGCCAGGAGGCAGGAGGGCAAAACAGTCTGCCTGGCCTGCTTCGAAGAATATGTCAGTGTAAAGTTTAAATAAACAATAACCCCTGTGTTCCTGCAGATTTATACTTGCGTGTTTTGCCAGGCAGCGTCAGCCCTTCATTAAAAGACCCGGCAGGTTTTCCCGCCGGGTTCTTGCTACTTCTTCAGATTATAGAAAGCTTTCATACCTGGATAAGAGGCAACGGCTTCCAGTTCTTCCTCAATACGCAGCAGCTGGTTGTACTTGGCCACCCGGTCGCTGCGTGAAGGGGCTCCAGTTTTGATCTGACCGGCATTGACCGCCACAACGATATCGGCGATGGTGGTATCTTCTGTTTCGCCCGAACGATGGGACACTACTGCCGTGTAGCCTGCTTTCTTAGCCATCTCGATAGCATCCAGAGTTTCAGTCAGGGTGCCGATCTGGTTAACTTTAATAAGAATAGAATTAGCGGCCCCTAGCTCAATACCGCGGCTCAGACGTTCCGTGTTGGTAACAAAAAGGTCGTCGCCGCCCAGCTGTACTTTATGCCCCAGGCGTTTGGTCAGGGCCTGCCAGCCCTCCCAGTCGTCTTCGGCTAAGCCGTCTTCAATTGAAATGATGGGGTATTTTTCGACCAGGTCGGCCCAGAACTCCACCATTTCCATACTGGTACGGGTTACGCCTTCGCCGGCAAAAACATATTTGCCATCCTGGTACAGCTCTGTCGCCGCCGGGTCAAGGGCGATGTAGCAGTCTTTGCCCGGCTCATAGCCGGCTTTAGTAATCGCCTCCAGGATAACCTCGATGGCTTCAACATTGGAGCTCAAATTGGGCGCAAAACCGCCCTCATCGCCGACAGCGGTACTCATCCCTTTACTCCGCAATACAGACTTGAGGCTATGGAAAACCTCAGTCCCCATGCGCAGGGCGCTGGCAAAATCAGCAGCACCGGCAGGCATCACCATAAATTCCTGCAGGTCCACATTGTTATCGGCGTGCTTGCCCCCGTTTAAAATATTCATCATCGGCACCGGCAGAGTATGGGCATTTGTCCCACCCAAATAGCGGTACAGGGGCAGCCCCAGAGTATTGGCTACTGCTTTAGCAGCTGCCAGGGAAACGCCCAGGATGGCGTTTGCTCCCAGCCTGCCCTTATTGGGCGTGCCGTCCAGCTCGATTAGCTGCCGGTCCAGTTCCCGCTGGTCAAGGGCATCTATACCTACCAGCTCCGGGGCAATGATGGCATTGACATTGTTGACAGCGTCCAGCACCCCTTTGCCCAGGTAACGCTGGTCATCTTTATCCCGCAACTCTACCGCTTCATAGGCTCCGGTAGATGCCCCTGAGGGCACCGCGGCCCGACCCCAGCCGCCGCTTTCCAGAAATACCTCTACCTCTACGGTAGGGTTACCGCGGGAATCAAGAATCTCCCGGGCATAAATATCATTGATAATCGTCATCTGGCCCTACACCTCCGTTAAATCTATCTTACTACTTTATTAGCAAACTGCTGCCGGTCATTTCCGGCGGCAGGTCCAATCCCAGCAAGTCCAATACTGTAGGCGCTACGTCTTCCAATACGCCTTCACGCAGCTTAACTCCGATAAAGCTATCATCTACCAGTATAAAGGGCACCTGGTTACTGGTATGGGCAGTATGGGGCTCACCATCCGGCTCCCGCATCACTTCGGCATTACCGTGGTCGGCAGTCACCAGCAGCGGCGCCTGACGTTCCCGCATGGCGGCCACAATACGCCCCAGGCAGTCATCTATCGTCTCTAACGCAGCAATAGTTGCTTGCAAATCACCAGTATGCCCTACCATGTCCGGGTTGGCATAATTCAATACAATAAAATCATAGCTGTCCAGCCGTGCCAGGACAGCCTCGGTAACTTCCCGGGCGCTCATCTCTGGCTTTTGATCATAAGTAGCCACCTTGGGCGAAGGAATAAGCAATCGGTCTTCGCCGGGAAAAGGTTCTTCTATACCGCCATTAAAGAAAAAAGTAACATGGGCGTATTTTTCCGTCTCAGCAATGCGAAGTTGCTTCAGCCCGGCAGCAGCTATCACTTCCCCCAGCACGTTCTTTAAAACCTGCGGGGGGAAAGCTACCGGCGCGGGGATAGTAACATCATACTGGGTCAGGCAGACATACTCAATATCAAGCCGCCCACCGGGACGCGCGAAAGGCTCAAAATCCCGGTCGACAAAAGCCCGGGTGATTTCCCGGGCCCGATCGGCACGGAAATTAAAGAAAATCACGCTGTCGTTATCCTGTACTACTGCCAGGGGCCTGCCGGCGCGGGTAATCACTACCGGTTCCACAAACTCGTCGGTAATATCGCTGGCGTAAGCATGTTGGATGGCTTCGCTTGCAGACAGCTCCTGCCGGCCTTCACCGCTCACCAGAGCCCGATAGGCCCGCTCCACCCTATCCCAGCGCCGGTCCCGGTCCATAGCATAATAACGGCCCATGATAGTGGCTATTTCACCGATACCCCGCCGACGGCATTCTGCTTCCACCGCTTGCAGATAGCCGGCAGCGCTGCTAGGCGGCACATCGCGTCCGTCAAGAAAAGCATGGATATAGACCTGCTGTAGGCCCTCACGCTGGGCCAGTTCAAGCAAAGCATAGAGGTGCTCCAGGTGGCTATGCACCCCACCGTCTGATAGCAGGCCCATCAGGTGAAGTTTGCCCCCCTTTTCCCTGGTTGCCCGTACCGCTTTAAGTAGTACTTCATTGCTAAAAAATGAACCATCCCTGATTGCCTTGCTGATGCGGGTCAGTTCCTGGTAGACTATCCTACCGGCGCCGATATTTAGGTGGCCTACTTCTGAGTTGCCCATCTGCCCGGCCGGCAGGCCCACCGCCTCGCCAGAAGCCTGCAGGCGGGTATGGGGGTAATTATCTAAAAGGCGACGGTAGTTGACCAGGTTGCCCCGGCTGATAGCATTGCTATCAGCCGGCGGACCCAGGCCAAAACCGTCGAGGATCATTAATAATATTGGTTTTCTAACTGTAGCTTTCAAGCCAATTGCTCCTCTGAAAATAATACTTCCTAGGGTGAGGCGGCTTCCCTTCAGGCGCTGGTTGCACCATTATAATTGTATCGAACTAAGCGCAAAGGCGCCTTCCGGGAACCGGCCTTATCCTTCCACAGCTAATAATAGTTTCATCCATCACGATGCGCTCTGCGCAGGACAGCTCTTACCAGTTTTATTTTTGCCCGTAATTAACTATCGCAGCAAAGGATACGGCATCCAGGCTGGCCCCACCCACCAGGGCACCGTCAATATCGGGCTGGGCCATCAGCTCGGCAATGTTTTCCGGTTTGACGCTGCCGCCGTATTGAATACGGGTAGCCTGGGCTGCCTCGCCATACATTTCCCCTAAAGTCCGGCGAATAAAAGCGATAACCTCCTGGGCATCAGCAGCTGTAGCAGTGCGGCCGGTGCCGTTGGCCCACACCGGCTCATAAGCTACCACTAACGTTTCTACCTGTTCAGGGGTCAGGCCTTGCAAACTTTCCTTTACCTGTCGGCTGACAACTGCCAGAGTCTTGCCTGCCTCCCGTTCAGCCAGGGTTTCACCAACGCAGACAATGGGACACAATTCATGACGGTAAGCAGCCTGCAGCTTTTTATTAACGCTGGCATCAGTTTCACCAAAATACTGACGCCGTTCTGAATGGCCAATGATAACATAGCTACAACCAAGTTCTTTAAGCATCGACCCGGAAATTTCGCCGGTATAGGCTCCTTTGTCCTCCCAGAAAAGGTTTTGGGCTCCTACCGCTATATTGGAACCGCCCGCTGCATTAACAGTTGCAGCTATGGCGGTAAAAGGGGGGCAAACTACTACTTCCACTTCAGTTGTGCCGACCAGGGGTTTTAATAAAGTCACCAGTTCCCTGGCCTCTGCTGCAGTATTATGCATTTTCCAGTTACCTGCAATAATCGGTCGCCGCAATCGAACCACCCCCGTTTTATTATTTATCCGTCAGGGCCACTACCCCGGGCAGTGCTTTACCCTCAAGGAATTCCAGGGAAGCACCGCCGCCGGTAGAAATATGTCCAATTTTATCCGCTACTCCCATTTTCTCCACCGCCGCCACCGAGTCACCGCCACCAACAATGGTCAACCCCTCAACTGCAGCAACGGCCTGGGCTACCACCTCGGTACCCCGGGCAAAAGGTTCCATCTCAAAAACGCCCATAGGCCCGTTCCAGACCACCGTGCGAGCTCCCGCCAGGGCATTAGCAAAGGCCCTGGCCGTCTCCGGGCCGATATCTAGAGCCATCCAGTCTTCAGGTACGGCATTGACGGCCACTACCTGGTGAGCGGCCTCTGGTTTAAACTCCTGGGCCACAACCAGATCCCGGGGCAAAAGCATGTGTACACCTTTTTTGTCAGCGGTAGCAATTAATTCAGCAGCCAGGGGCACCTGGTCTGCTTCTACCAGGGACTTGCCCATAGCATGACCTTCAGCCTGCAAAAAAGTATTAGCCATACCTCCACCGATAATTAACGTGTCCACCTTGTCAAGCAAGTTACGGATAACGCCAATTTTATCGGAAACCTTGGCCCCGCCAATGATAGCCACAAAAGGCCTTTCCGGTTCTGCCAGGGCTTTACCCATAAAATCCAGCTCTTTTTGCATCAAAAAACCGGCGGCAGCAGGCAGGTAATGGGCCACCCCTTCGGTAGAAGCATGGGCACGGTGAGCAGTGCCAAAGGCGTCATTTATGTAAACTTCGGCCAGAGCAGCAAGTTTCCTGGCAAAAGCCGGGTCATTCTTTTCTTCCTCCGGATAAAAGCGCAGGTTTTCCAACAGCAACAATTCGCCGGGCTGGAGAGCATTTGCAGCTGCTTCAGCCTCCGGGCCAATGCAGTCATTAATTTTCTTAACCGGTTGCTGAATTAGCTCTTCTAGTTCTCTGGCTACCGCGTCGAGGCGCAGTTCTTCCTTTACCTTGCCTTTAGGTCGCCCTAGATGGGACATGAGGATTACCCGGGCCTTCTGCTCCAGCAAATACTTGATGGTAGGCAGGGCAGCACGAATGCGGGTATTATCGGTTACCCTGCCGTCCTGTAAAGGAACATTGAAGTCTACCCGTACCAGTACCCTTTTTTGTTCCAGCTCCAAGTCTTTAAGAGTTAACTTGGCCATCGTAGCC
>JAAYGJ010000176.1 GCA_012727745.1 Clostridia bacterium
GGGTGCAGCCAGGTTAATGATGACAATCCCCGCTATCATTGCCAGCAGAATATTGTGCCAGCGGGAAACAACGATAAATACTGCCACAAGAGCCAAACCGAGTGCCACCAGGTCAAACATTAATATTTCCTCCTCCGCCAACCCCGAATTTTTTCTAGCCAGCTACTCCTCTTCACGATTATACACCGCAATGTATTATCCTAAATTATTTTCTAGAATAGCGTCTAGTCTGAAAACAGTTTAAAAAACTATACTACACGCTCCTGTTTCTATAACAAAATAAGGTTCTGGTACCCCTGCGGTACTCAGAACCCGTACAGACATTGGAGCGGAAAACGGGATTCGAACCCGCGGCCCTCGGCTTGGGAAGCCGATGCTCTACCACTGAGCTACTTCCGCCTGTTAATTACTCATACATCTATCATTAGCTGCAAAAATATTATAAACAATAGCCTGGCCTTTGTCAAACCCGGGTTTTATCCCCAATGCAAATAACCCGGGCAATATTTTGCATATAAAAATTCTTTTTTTGCAGCATGGCAAACATTACTCCACCTATTTTCTCCTATAAAAGTCCTTTGCTTTTTCTATCTTAATAATAGTTCTACGCTGGCCCATCCTCTTAGAGGTATTACCCTGGCATAATTGCTCGCAATAATTGCACTCGCCTCAGATTTGGTTATTATCTTACTGTTAATAATTGACATTTATCAAATTCAAGGATAAAATTAATTAGCTGTCTCTATTTTTATCAGGGAGTGATTTTTTGCTGCGCATACTATTCCTTTTTAATGCCGTCCCGGATCAAGCACTGCAAGGACCCTACAGCGATTGCCTTTCCTGGAAAACGGTGCGTCTAATTTACCGGGCTTTGCTCGAGACGGGTAATAAAATTTATCCTCTTAATCTTCATAGCCGCCGGCAGCTGGATAAAGCCCTGGCTCGCATGCCGACCCTTGATCTGGCTTTTGTTGTCGCCGAAGGCTTTCTGGAAGAACCCTGTAGTTTATATGACGGCAGCGGAGCAGCAACAGTCCGCATGCTTTTACAGGAGTACGGCTTTGCAGCCAGCCACTCGACGGCCGCTACTATGAATGTCTGTCGCCATAAAAACCTGACCTATGAGGTGCTGGCAAAGAACGGTTTGCCGGTAACACGGCATATCCTGCTGGACCCGAGCCGGGAAGACACAGAAAGCCAGCTGGCTCAGGCGATCGCCATGATTGGCTTCCCGCTTTTCGTCAAGCCCAACGGCGGCGGTAACAGTATAGGCATCGATGCCGAGTCCCTGGTATATGACCACTACCAGCTGGAAAGAAAAATCTTGCAGCTGCGACAAACCCTTGGCGATCTGCCCATCCTAGTTGAAGAATACCTTCCTGGCCAGGAGTTTACAGTTGCAGCACTGGGCCAGGCACCGCCTTACGTCCTGCCTCCCCTGGCTTTTATAAGTCGAAAAATAAGGAGTACGGTTATAAAAAGAGAAACTACTGAATTTCCTACCTGTATCTTTGCCGACGATGAGCGTTACCCTTACCTAAGTTACATAGCCCGCCAGGTATTTTTCCATTTGGGGGCTAGAACTGCCCTACGTATTGATATCCGCGCTAACGCCGCGGGAAAACTTTGTATTATCGATGTTAACGGCACGCCCTCCCTAAATCCGGCATCTTCCCTGATGACAATGGCAAGCTCATTGGGCCTAAACTACAACCAAATGATCTATTTTGTTCTCCATCAGTCCCTGCTGGATTACAACATTTTGCCAAACTGTCAGTTACAAAAACTGGTAGCCCCAGTCCTGGACCTGCTAAGCCCCTACCAGCTCCCAGACAAAAAAGACGCCAATACCCTGATTACAGCTTAATAAAAATTAGGAAGAAATGCGTTTCGGCACCTCATAAGACAGCTGCCCAGTCGGCAGTCATGGCCTCCCCATTAATGACCGCTCGCATGCATCTCCCATCACGCCTACACTCTGGATTGTGTGCAGTACAGCAAACTACCAGATTTCCCGGGCCGGTCTCTAGCCCGGGTCTTTAGCTATTGACAGAAACTAAATTTGCTGCTAGTATATTATTCCGTGGGCCATTAGCTCAGCCGGAAGAGCACCTGACTTTTAATCAGGGTGTCCCGCGTTCGAGTCGCGGATGGCCCACCAAAACACGGCCCGTTGGTCAAGAGGTTAAGACACAAGCCTTTCACGCTTGTAACGGGGGTTCGATTCCCCCACGGGTCACCATAAACGCGCCCCACCCTAGCTCAGGGTGGGCTTTTTATATTATACAGCCTTGGCCAGAGCTTTCTGTCGAAAAAATGTATTGCGGAACTGCCTCAAGCTGACAAGGATTGCACCGGAAATAAAATATAATTATTTCCAGGTAGCGCAAAAGGCGGTGGTTTCATTGTTAGGGCAACCTGGAGCCCGGCTTTATCGGCGTGAGGCTAAGCAATCGACAGTGTTACAGGCTGGTTTCGACTTACTATTCCTTTTAGCAGTTTTCTGCCTTGCAAGAGGTTCCTTATTGGGGGAACTATATCCATTTGGCACGGCTGTAATTGTTACTACAGCTTTTCGAAACCGGCGACTTACCTGGCCGGTGTTGCTGGTGGCTGCGGTCAGCAGTTACTTTTTCGGTCCGGCAGCCGACTACAGCAGATTGCTGCTTTTTTTGTTTATAGGGTTGGCAGCGACTTTTTATCCTTCCTTGAGCAGCAATAGCTCTCTAACCCAGGCCACTCTGGCACCGCTGGCCACAGTTCTAGTCCGAGGCCTTTATCTAACGATCTGGCAGCCGTCTTTTTATGGTTGGGTGCTGATATTTTTCGAGGCTTTATTAGCCTGGGGTTTAACTATGATTTTTCTAGAAGTATCTACTGCCAGGCGGCAGGAAGAACGAATACTGGGCGGCGGTCTGTTTCTCCTGGGGGTGCTTCTGGGAGTACAGGACTGGCAGCTAGGAGTTTTCTCCTTACAGGGACTGCTTAGCTACTATCTGCTGGTATTATTCGCCCTGGCCGGAGGTGCAGGGGCAGGTGCGGTTGTCGGGACAGTGGTGGGATTTTTACCCAGCCTGTCCCAGCTTACCAATCCGGCTATGGCTGGTTTGCTGGCCCTGGCAGGGTTGACTGCCGGTTCTCTGAGAGGCTTGGGCAAAGCGGGTGTTATCAGCGGGTTTTTGCTGGCTCATTTGCTTTTAGCCAATTTTTTCCTGGGACCGGATAGTGTTACTAATACTCTAAGGGAAGGTGGACTGGTAGCTCTAGCCCTCCTGCTTACCCCCGTTTCTCTGGTCAGCTCGTTAAAAGAATACTTATTAACACCAGTGGTCCGGCAACCGGGGTTAACAGCCAATGATAAGCACATAAAGTTAAAAAATGCTTTAAAAAGCCTGGCTCAGTCCCTTAAATCTTATAGTTTTGATGCCAGTCCCTGGGAGGCTATTCGCCATGCGGTCCGGGCTACCTGCCGGGGCTGCCCGGCAGGCAAGGTATGCTGGGAATTAGAAGGAGAACAAATGGCTAGCATGATGCAGGATTTGCTACAGCGAAAAAGTCAGGGCCTTTTGACCAGCGCCGATATACCTGAGTGGCTAGCTTCCCGTTGTAGCCGTTCCCGTGAGCTGCTGGCTGCCCTGACTGTCCAGCTGGATAAATTTCGGGAGCACCCGGCGGAAAAAGAGCTTAACAATTGGCTTGCCAGTACATTTGAGGCTCTGGCAGCAATGATAGTTGAGCCGTACACTCAGCAGGAGGTAGCCTCAAAGGATAGCGGGGCCGAGAATAATCAGTGGCAGGTTAAAGTAGGGACGGCGGCTATACCCCGCTACCAGAGCGATATTATCGGCGATGCTTATTTAGCCTCAAGACTGACCCCAGACAAACAATTGGTGGCTCTGGCAGACGGCATGGGGGGCGGCTGCGAAGCAGCCGATACCAGCAATACTGCCCTTGAATTGGTGCGTGATTTGTTAAGTGCCGGTTTTCCGATGGATGTGGCTCTGCAGACTGTTAATAGGGTTTTACTGCTTAGGTCAGGCAAAGAGATTTTTACTACGCTGGACTTGGCAGTTATTAACTCTGCTGCCGGCATAATGGAATTATTTAAATTAGGAGCTTGCCCCAGCTTTGTCCGGCGCGACGGGATGGTAAAAATACTCAGCAGACATTCCTTACCGGTAGGTATTTTGGAAGAGTTTCAGGTGGAACCTATTCAGGAGGATTTA
>JAAYGJ010000177.1 GCA_012727745.1 Clostridia bacterium
CCGGCCCTACATAGAACAGGCACTACAGGGAATATTAGTTAAAAAGGAGGCGGGCCGCCTGATGCGCGAGGACGGCAGGATCTCCCTCTGGCAGTTTTTTGTGCTGGTGTTAGCTTTTCTCATCGGCTCCTCGACCCTGATCATGCCGATAGGGCAGGCCCGGCAGGATGCCTGGCTGGCCTACCTCCTGGCAGGGGTAATGGGGCTTATTGCTGCTTATTTTTTTACGACTTTAGGAAGGCGTTTCCCGGGGGAAACGCCCCTGCAGTACACGCCGCGGGTGCTGGGGCGCTGGCTGGGGGGCTTATTCAACCTGGCCTACCTCTGCTATTCTTTTTTCCTGGCAGGCCTTGTTTTGTTCAATATTGCCGAGCTGTATGTGGAGGTCGTCCTGCCGTTAACGCCGCCGCTGGTTATTGTCGGGACGCTAACCGGCCTGGCTGCCTGGAGCGTGCGCCTGGGGTTGGAGGTCCTGGGCCGAATGGCTGAGTTTCTGGTGCCCCTTATTGTCCTGGGCATCACTGCGCTTACGGCGCTGACCTTTATGACCCCGGGGATCGTCCACCTGGATTTCCTGCTGCCGGTTATGGAGAGGGGGCCCTTACCTGTCCTGCAGGGGGCGTATGAAACTTTTGTTTTCCCCTTTGGTGAAATGGTGGTTTTTTTAGTACTGATACCTTTTGTGACCCGGCCGCAGGAGAGTTTAAAACCTTTCAGCGCGGCAATAATCCTGGCAACACTATTTACCGCTATAGCTATAGTGCGCAATATTGTAGTGTTAGGTGTACCGGAATTGACCCGCATTAATTTTCCCAGCCTGATAGCTGTCCAACTGATAAGTGTGGGTGAATTTTTGACGCGCCTGGAACCGCTGATTATTTTCATCTGGACTTTCAGCGTTTTTTTGAAACTGGCGATCGTCTATTATGTTTTTACGTTAGGGTCGGCTCAGTTTTTAAAGCTGAAAGACTACCGCTTCCTGGCCCTGCCGGTGGCGGTGCTGCTGAGTTTTTTTTCACTAACCCTATTTGAAAATACCTTTCAATTGTTTCAGTTTGCTACTCGGGCCTATCCTTTCTTTTTTATGCCCTTTTATTTCATTTACCCGGCAGTAGTTCTGGCAGTGGCGGCGGTTCGCAATATTAAAGGAGAAGGCGCCTGAAGTCAGAAACAAACAAGCCCCCGGGGTAGGCCGGGGGCTATTTAAAAGGGACGCTACTGCTGTTTTTGCTGGGCCTGCTGGTAAACTTTGTACTGTGGTTCCTGGCTTTCTACATAGTTGACCCGTCCTTTAAAACCCTGGGCGATATTTTCCAGTTGTGCAGCGTAGTCACTAAATTGTTTTCTGGCATTCTCGTCTTCAGTTTCCAGGGCAAAGTTTTTGAAGTCTGTTATACAGCTTTCCAGGTTGTTAAGGGTCATATGCAGTTTGGTACCGGTAGTCATCAACAGCAGCCTCCTTAGCAGAATTATGTCCCTGTTAAATGTTAGTCTGTCCGTGTTGGTCGATAATATAAATGAAAGTTCTTCCCCTAAGTGGTAAAGGTGGGCAGCTATGGTTATTAATGATAAAATTTAAAAACTGGTTTATTAGACACAAGGGACTGGAGATGCTAAAATATCTTTATGGTAATTATATGGCAATCCTGACAGAATTTTAATTAGAAAGGCAAGTGAAGAGCTTGACGGATACTGCTCTTATTGATTTACAACAAGCTATGCAATTCAGCCGCCAGGAAACGCGGGAGTATTATCGGCGCTATATTAATCCCGGCCTGGCGGGGATGCTGGCCCTGCTGGACTTTGACAAGGCTTTTGTGCGGGCTGAGGGAGTGGCTGTCTGGGACAACGAAGGCAACCGTTACCTTGATTTTCTGGGAGGTTACGGGGCCTTAAATCTGGGGCACAACCCGCCGCAGGTGCTGGCTGCAGTCCGAGAAGCGATGGGACGGCCCAACCTGCTGCAGGCCTCGTTAAACCCCCTGGCAGCAGCCTTGGCCCACAAC
>JAAYGJ010000178.1 GCA_012727745.1 Clostridia bacterium
CTCTTAGCTACAAACAACCAGTTTAAATAAGTACAAATTGCCAGCCCGATTGCCGTCCAAGCGGCATCACTGAGTCCAAACCAATATACTACCCCGGGAAGCCCCATTAAAAGCCAGCCGCTCATATCCGAAGCCTCGGCGCCCAGGGCCGTAACCCAAGGATTTAAAGACCGGCCTCCGATCAGGAAATTGCTAGTACTTTCGCTGGCTCGCTTAGCATAGTATAAGCCAATGCAAATTACAACGGCTATGTACAAAACCATAGCAATAAATACTTGTAGATTCTCTCCGCCCACACTTATTCCTCCTAAAATAATATGACTTCTCTATTATATCTTTTAAAGTCGAAATTGGGAATAATTTTGCCCTGATTTATACATTAATCGATTCAATTCCGCCCCAAGAAACGACCAGCAATTCCTTTTTCGTCATCAAGTTGGAGTTATCTAATTTAAAGTGCTCATTTATATATTTACATTGTTCATTAACATGGAGACAATGACATTTTTATCTACTCTAACTAACTTTTACGAGAGGCCGATATTCGTATCATCGACAAAGACCTTGAGTCTAGGTATGAATAGTCTTTTTAACCTTTCAGCAGGAACTCTCGTATCTCCCGGCGAATAGCAAAAGTTGGCCAGGAAACCATCAGGGGGTTAATTATGTTAGCTATTGTCAATTCCGTTGTCCTGGTAGGCCTGGAGGGACAGAGCGTACGGGTAGAAGTCGATATTAGCAATGGTCTGCCCCTTTGTGATATTGTCGGCTTGCCTGATGCATCGGTCAAAGAATCAAGAGAACGGGTGCGGGCTGCAATCAAAAATTCAGGCTTTGATTTTCCTTTGCGCCGCATAATAGTGAATCTAGCCCCCGGAGATATTAAAAAGGAAGGTTCTATATATGACTTGCCTATTGCTTTGGGGATAATTCTTGCTTCTGCTGAAGAACCTTTAGAGGAGCCGGGTGAGGCGGTTTATGCTATTGGCGAACTGTCGCTGGAAGGGAGCCTGCGGCCTATTCCAGGGGTATTGCCTATGGCATTAGCCCTGCAAGAAATTGAGCCGGGGGCAATTTTTATTGTCCCGGCAGCCAATGCCAATGAAGCTGCCCTTGCCACCAGGTTAAAGGTGCTTGCTGCTGAGAATTTAAGCCAGGTGGTTAAGCACTGGCGAGGTGAAGAAAAGCTGCCTACAGTCAGGGCAGGGGATAGCACTGCTCAACCTACCGCTGTCGCAGCTGTTGACCTTGCCGATATAAAAGGGCAGGTAGTTGCCAAAAGGGGACTGGAGATAGCTGCTGCCGGCGGCCATAATATACTGCTGATTGGCAGTCCGGGGTCCGGGAAAACCATGCTGGCCCGGAGTATGCCTTCTATACTGCCGCCGTTGACTTATGAGGAAGCCCTGACAGTAACGAAGATATACAGCGCTGCCGGCCTGCTAGCACCCGGCCAGGGGTTAATGACAGAGCGACCCTTCCGTACACCTCACCATACTGCTTCCGCAGCCAGCATCATCGGCGGCGGCCGTGTGCCTAAGCCCGGCGAAGTGAGTCTTGCCTGTCACGGAGTACTTTTCCTGGATGAAATAGCAGAATACCGCCGTGACGTACTGGAAGCATTGCGCCAGCCCTTAGAAGACCGGGTGGTTACCGTTTCCCGGGTTGCCGCTTCTCTTACCTACCCGGCGTCTTTTATTCTGATCGGAAGTATGAATCCCTGTCCGTGCGGCTATTACGGTGATCCCTTAAAAGAATGTCAGTGTACTCCGCACCAGATTATGCAGTATCGCAAGAGATTGTCGGGGCCATTACTCGACCGGATTGACCTGCACCTGGAAGTACCCCGCTTGACTTATAGCGAGGTAGAGACAGGGGCTGGAGCAGATAGTTCGGCTGTGGTGCGGGAACGTGTCCAGGACGCCCGCAGGCGGCAGCTGGATAGATTGGCAGCCACAGGTGTAACTTGTAACGCGGCAATGAACGCCCGCCAGGTGCGTCAGTATTGCCGTTTGAATGCCCCGGCCCGCAACCTAATGCGTAATGCTTTTAGCAAGATGGGCCTTTCTATGCGGGCCCATGACCGCATATTGAGGGTGGCCCGTACTATTGCCGATCTGGAAGGAGCCGATATAATCGACGCCAGCCATATCGCCGAGGCTATTCAGTATCGTAGCCTTGACTGGGAAGAAAGGAAGGAGGGATAAACAACGCTTTATAATTTAGTTAATGATAAGTCTTATATAATTAAGTCTAAGTTGATATCATATCTAACAAAAGGAGGAAGCTGTTATGTCAAAACCGAATGCCATGGGTTTAGTTGCGGAGTTGATGGCAATAGCCGCCCGGACCGCGCCTAAGACTGCAGGCAAGGATTTTATCGAGCTTAAAGTTCTACAGGGGGAAATACTGCAGCAGCTGGCGGCAGCTATGGTGAGTTATGGGCAGGAAACCAATAAGAAAAATTTCGACCGGGATGCTGCAAATGTTAGCGATTCTGAAGCTGTCTTGCTGGTAGGGTTAAAAAATGCTGCCAGGGCTGGTTTGAACTGTGGCGCCTGCGGTTATTCCCGCTGTACTGACCTGGAAGATGCCTGTGAAGGACCTGAGTTTGCCGGCCCGATTTGTGCCTGGCGGATTGTTGACCTGGGGATAGCCCTGGGTTCGGCTGCCAAAACAGCGGGGATTCTCAATGCTGATAATCGTATCATGTATCGCGTAGGTGTGGTAGCGCGTAAAATGGGTATAATGGATGCTGAAATTATAATTGGTATACCTATCTCTGCTACCGGCAAGAACATTTACTTTGACCGCTAACGGAAAAAGGGCTTATCAGGCGCCTGATGGCGTCAATTACCCTTGAAAGGCAGTTGAGTGTTAATGAAGCTGGTACTTAGCGGGATCATTGTTTTTTCTATTTTGCTGTATGTGCTGAGCATCTTTTCGGCTTTTGTCGATGTCACTTTAACCCCGAAACTGATGTTGCTGGCCCTGATTATCGGTGGAGTTAGCGCGATATGGTTGGTAATTATCCTGATAAAAGAGCGGCTGCGCGACCGGGAGGTGGAAAAAGATGATCTTAGTAAATACTGATTTTATCCCCGGCAAAGAAATAGTGGAGACCTTGGGTATTGTCCGGGGGAGTACAATTCGTGCCAAGCATGTAGGGAAAGATATTGTGGCCAGCTTACGGCAACTTGTGGGCGGCGAGTTGAAAGAGTACCAGGAGATGATTGAAGACGCCCGTAAAATTGCCATGGGCATTATGGTCAGACAGGCTGAGGCTCTGGGTGCTGATGCCGTTATCAACATTAGGTTTGCTACCTCCGCAGTCATGCAGAGGGCTGCTGAGATCCTCGTCTACGGTACGGCGGTAAAAATTAGCAGCAAATAAACTGCAATTGTCCCGGAAAATTTATGCCTGTAGCCTGATTGCTTGCCGGTAATAGTGCCAGGCAACAGACTACTCCCTGGCAAATGCCGGGGTTTATTTTGCCTTTTTTGAGGGAGGGCTTTAATGTCTTTTAATTTTTACTTGCCTACACGTATTGTTTTTGGGGAAGGGGCTATTAAAAGTCAAGCTGAAAGAATTGCCCAGCTTGGCCGGCGGGCCCTGGTGGTAACCGGGAGGAACAGTGCTATAATCAGCGGTGCTATGGCTGATTTTGAGGCGCTGGCAAAAAAGCATGGTTTAAGTTGGGTGGTTTTTAACGATGTACCGGCCAACCCGGAGCTTAATACGGTTGCCAGTGCCGTAAATCTTGCCCGTAAGGAAAAAGTTGACTTTGTAGTAGGTATCGGCGGCGGTTCGCCGCTGGATACCGCCAAGGCTGTTGCTCTGTTGGCTACCAACAACATACCGGCAGCTGAACTTTATGAGCATCAACTGCCGAAAGCACCCTTGCCTTTAGTTGCAGTGCCCACTACTGCCGGTACCGGCAGTGAGGTTACTCAGTATGCTGTCTTTACTCTGCCGCATCGAGGTACCAAAAAGGGTTTCGGCGACGAACGCTGTTTTCCTAATCTGGCAGTAGTTGATCCTGTTTATACTTATTCTCTCCCCTGGGAAGTTACTATTGATACTGCCCTGGACGCCCTGACCCATGCAGTAGAGGGCTACCTGTCAAAACGTTCCACGCCCTTAAGTGATACTCTAGCCTTGGAGGCGGTAGCAATCTTTGCCGGGGAAAAAGAGGCGCTGGTAGACGGGGAGCTGGGACCGCGGCTGCGGCGGCAATTGATGTATGCTGCTACCCTGGCAGGGATAGTTATTGCCCAGACCAGGACTACTTTGCTTCATACCCTAGGTTACCAGCTGACTTTTAATTATAATATACCCCACGGACGGGCTAACGGTTATTTGCTGGCAGCATATCTGGAATTTGTTCGACCGGCCCGGCCTGAAAAAGTTGACAAAATACTGGCTGCATTGGGAATGGCCTCGATAACTGAGGTAAAGGATCTTATGCAGAAATTGCTGCCGCCGCCAGGCAGCTATTCTCAAGCAGAAATAGAGCAGATGGCAGCTCTGGTGGCTGCTAACCCCGGCATAAATATCGTGACGGCCCGTGAAGCCACCAAGCAAGACTTACTTAAGATGCTGCAACGGAGTCTGGCTTAGCTTAAGCTGAAAAGCATATCAGGCTGTTACAACTCTTCACCTGAGGCAGGAAAAATAGTCTGGGCCGCGAAAGGTAACTGGTATAAATGCAAAACAGGGGAGAAACAATGACGGAAAAAGCTTTTTGGGTAGCTCTGCAGCAGACGCCCGGCCTGGGGACCCGTCGCATTCTGCGGTTGCTTAAAATATTTGGCAGTGCTGCAGCAGTTTGGCAGGCACCGGAAAAAGATCTGCTAGCCCTGCAGGGGCTGGGCAATGCTGCCGCTTGTTTGCTAGAATGGCGCCGTCAGGCGGTACCGGAAAAATTACTTGACGCTTTGGCAGCTGCTGACATAGGGGTAGTTACCCTTGTTGAAGATGCTTATCCGGCCGAGCTAAAACGTATCTATGACCCGCCCCCGGTGCTATACTGGCGGGGCAGTTGCTTGCCGCAGGAAGGTTTAAAAATAGCGATTGTTGGGACCCGCCGGGCTACAGCTTACGGCCTCAAAGTAGCCCGTTCTTTGGCCTGCGATCTGGCCCGGGCTGGGGTGGGGGTTGTTAGCGGCGTAGCCCGCGGTATTGATGCATCCGCCCATCGAGGGGCGATAGAGGGAGGAGGCTTGACCTGGGGAGTTCTGGGTTGTGGGGTTGACATCATATATCCGCGGGAACACCGGGAATTATATCAGCAAATTATGAAACAGGGCGCGATAATATCGGAATTCCCACCGGGCACACCTCCTGATGCCGGCCATTTCCCGGCTCGCAATCGTATTATTAGCGGTTTGACTAACGGCACTCTGGTGGTAGAAGCGGCTGCCAGGAGTGGGGCTTTAATAACTGCCAACCTGGCCCTGGAACAGGACCGCGATGTTTTTGCTGTTCCGGGTCCTATTACCAGTCGTTACAGCCAGGGCAGTAATAGTTTAATCAAGGAAGGGGCCAGAGTAGTGACCGGGGTGGAAGATATTTTAGCCGAATATGAAAACATAAAGCCAAGGCTCTGGACCCTTTCCAGGCAAGAAGAACGGGCGGAGATAGTTTTAACGCCTGCCGAAAAGAAAGTATTGGAGTGCTTGAGCATCGAACCAACTCATATTGATAATATTATGACGGCTGCCGGCTTGCAGCCGGGAGATATTAACCGGGCTTTGCTGCAATTAGAAATGGCAAACCTAATTCGCCGCTTGCCCGGGGGTTTTTACCTGCGTTACTAGGGGGTTATAATATTTTGGCTAAAACGCTAATTATTGTGGAATCTCCAGCCAAAGCAAAGACGATTGCCAAATTTTTGGGGCGTAATTATACTATTAAACCATCTATGGGCCATTTGCGCGATCTGCCCCGGAGTCAGTTTGCTGTTGATGTGGAAAATGGTTTTGAACCGCGTTATATTACTATTCGCGGCAAAGGCCCTATTGTTAAAGAATTGCGGTCGGCAGCGCAAAAATCCCAGCGGGTATTACTTGCAACTGACCCGGATCGGGAAGGCGAAGCAATTGCCTGGCACTTGCAGCACCTTCTCAATTTACCGCCAGATCCCATCAGGATTGAATTCAATGAGATTACGCCCAAGGCGGTGCAGGAAGCAATTAAAAACCCCCGGGTAATCAACCAGTTCTATGTTGACGCTCAACAGGCCAGGCGCGTGCTTGACCGCATAGTAGGTTACAAGCTAAGCCCTCTTTTGTGGCGCAAGGTACGCAAAGGTTTGAGCGCCGGGCGGGTACAATCAGTGGCAGTGCGTTTGATTGTTGACCGGGAACAGGAAATAGAAGCTTTTGAGAGTGAAGAATACTGGAGCCTGACCGCCTGGCTGCTTAGTGAAGGCGAAAACAAAGCTTTTCCTGCCAAACTCCTTAAATACCAGGGGCAGGAGCTTGTCATCAGCAGCGAAGCTGAAATGACAAAAATAACTGCTGCTCTGGAGGGGGCAACTTATCGAGTAAGTGATATAAAGCAGCGGGAAAGGCGCAAAAACCCGGCGCCGCCCTTTACTACCAGCACCTTACAGCAGGAAGCATACAGGAAATTAAACTTTACAGCGCGGCGTACTATGCAGGTAGCCCAGCAGCTCTATGAAGGCCTGGAACTGGGTGGCAGCGAAGGGACTGTCGGTCTAATAACCTATATCCGTACTGATTCAACCAGGGTAGCCAGTGTAGCTCAACTGGAAGCCCGTGACTATCTCGCTGAACGTTTTGGGAAGGAATACGTACCAGAGAAACCCAGGCAATATAAGGGGCGCAAAGGCAGTCAGGACGCCCATGAAGCTATCCGGCCAACTTCTGTCTGGCGGGAACCGCTGACTGTTAAAAACAACCTTACCCGTGATCAATATCGGCTTTATTCTCTGATTTGGGAACGCTTTGTTGCCAGCCAGATGGAAGCAGCTGTAATAGATACTGTTACAGCCAATATTGACGCTGGACCGTACCTGTTCAGAGCTACCGGGTCAGTGATTAAATTTCCCGGCTACCTGCGCGTATACCAAGAAAACGTCAATGGTGAGGAAAAGGAACAGGAACAGGAGCAGAGCCTGCCGTCGCTAAAAGTCGGGCAGGTGTTAGGACTTGCAAACCTGGAGCCCAAACAGCATTTCACCCAGCCGCCTCCCCGCTATACTGAGGCTAGCCTGGTTAAAACTATGGAAGAGCTGGCTATCGGCAGACCAAGTACCTATGCACCGACTATTGAGACCATCCTGCAGCGGGGCTATGTGGTCAGGGAACAAAAACAGTTTATCCCTACTGAACTTGGCCGGGTGGTGGTAGTTTTACTGAAACAGCATTTTCCTGACATCATTGATGTCGAATTTACAGCCCAGATGGAAGAGCAACTGGATCTGATTGAAGAGGGCAAACTACCCTGGCGGAAGGTATTGGCCGATTTTTACCAGCCTTTTCAGCAGTTGCTGGAACGGGCGGAGAAAGAAATTGGGACGGTGGAATTGCCACAGGAAATAAGTGAAGAGAAGTGTGAGAACTGTAACCGTAACTTGGTCGTTAAGATGGGCCGTTATGGCAAATTCCTGGCATGTCCCGGTTTTCCCGAGTGCCGTTTTACTAAGCCGTTAGTTGATAGTATAGGGGTAACCTGTCCCCAGTGTGGCGGCAATATTGTTGCCCGCCGTTCGAAAAAAGGGCGTAAGTTTTTCGGTTGCCAAAACTATCCCGAATGCAATTTTGTTTCCTGGGATAAGCCTACCGAACAAAACTGTCCCCATTGTGGCACACGGCTGGTGGAGAAAAGTTCCCGTCAGGGAACTCGTTTGGTCTGTCCCAATAAGGAATGCAAGTACGTAGAACAGGTTAAGGAGACGTTGCCTTGACAGTAAAATTGCAGATTATTGGTGGAGGTTTGGCAGGTTGCGAAGCTGCCTGGCAGGCAGCCAGGCGAGGTATCGAAGTCGAGCTATGGGAGATGCGGCCGGGTAAGATGACGCCGGCCCATAGTACCGGCTACCTGGCTGAACTCGTTTGTTCTAATTCTTTACGTTCTGATAGTCTGGAAAATGCTGCCGGGCTCTTGAAACATGAGATGCGAAGAGCCAACTCTTTAATTATGCAGGTCGCGGAACGGTGTCGGGTACCGGCCGGCAGAGCGCTGGCGGTAGACCGGGAAGAATTTGCTGCCGGGATTACGGCTGCTATTGAAGCAGAGCCAGGTATCCGTATTATCAGGGAAGAGGTGCAAGAGATTCCCAGGTCAAGGCCGGTAATCATCGCTACCGGTCCTTTGACTTCACCTACTTTGGCTAATAGCTTGCAGTCTTTTGCTGGAGCCCAATACCTTTATTTTTACGATGCTGCGGCACCTATTGTTACCGCGGAATCACTTAATTACGACCGCATCTTTAAAGCCTCGCGTTACGGGCACGGGGATGATTACCTTAATTGCCCCATGAATAAAGAGGAATACGAGCGTTTTTACCAGGCTCTGCTGGCTGCTGAACGTCATCCTGGCCATGAATTTGAGAAAGAGGCTATTTTTGAAGCCTGTATGCCAATAGAAGTAATGGCTGCCCGTGGGCCGGATACGCTGCGCTTTGGTCCTTTAAGGCCGGTTGGTTTAATTGATCCGGCTACCGACAAAGAACCGTATGCTGTGGTGCAATTACGCCGGGATAACCTGGCCGGAACGCTATATAACCTGGTCGGTTTTCAGACAAATTTGCGCTGGGGTGCACAGGAGCAGGTTTTTCGTCTGATACCCGGCCTTGAACATGCGGAATTTGTGCGTCTGGGCGTCATGCACCGTAATACCTACATTGATTCACCTCGTTTGCTTAGGCCCACCTTGCAGTTAAGAACACACCCCCAGGTTTTTCTGGCTGGACAGCTAACTGGAGTGGAAGGCTACCTGGAGTCTGCTGCCAGCGGTTTGCTGGCAGGAATTAATGCTGCCCGTTATATTAAAGGTAAGCAACCCTTGGTCTTGCCATCTACAACAGCACTCGGAGCTCTTATACAATATATTACTGAACCGAGCCATGCTCCTTTGCAGCCAATGCATGTCAATTTTGGCTTGTTACCGCCGCTGGAGCAAAAAATTAAAAGCCGACGTGAGCGCAACCGGGCCCTGTCTGCAAGAGCTCTCGCAGCGATTGTTACGATTGAAGAATTTTCCGGAAATTGACTTGAACTTTATTATATTTTATGCTAGCATATAGTATATTCGGAGGTTTTAGCCATGGTTGGGACTGCCTTTCATGAAAGATTGGCAGGTTTTATTTTGTACCTGCAAGGTGAGAAACAGGCTTCCTCCTGTACGGTTGCTGCCTACCGGAGCGATGTTGAACAATTTGCAGCTTTCATCGAAGAACGCCTTGGCCGTAACGTTGGCCCCGCTGATGTGGACGAGTGGACAATTCGTCGCTATTTAGGCTGGCTTAACCGTTTGGGACACAAGAAAGCCAGTATGAATCGCAAACTAGCTTCCTTAAAGGCTTTTTACCGCTACTTGCTCAAAGAGGGAATGGTAGAGAGCAGTCCGGTGGCCCAGTTTGCCGGCCTGCGGCGGGAAAAGCAGCTGCCCCGTTTTCTTATTTATGAGGAAGTTGAAAAGCTTTTAAGCATACCTGATTCGACACCGCTGGGTTTGCGGGACAGGGCTATACTAGAAACATTATATGCCACCGGTATCAGGGTGAGCGAGCTAGTAGGGCTGTCAATAGTAAACCTCGACCTGTATACAGGTTGTGTCAGAGTCCTAGGGAAAGGCAGGCGGGAAAGGGTAGTGCCATTAGGGCAGTATGCCGTGAAAGCCCTTCGGGATTATCTTTCCCGTGGCAGGCCAGAGCTGGCTGCCAGGCGTAAACCGCCTCTGGAAGATGCTTTGTTTTTGAATCATTGTGGCGGCCATTTAACAGCGCGGGGAGTGCGGGAACGGATGAGCCACTATGTGGAGAAAGCTGCTTTAACCCGGGGGGTTTCGCCCCATACCTTGCGTCATTGTTTTGCAACCCACCTGCTGGAACGGGGTGCAGACCTGAGGGTGGTGCAGGAGCTTCTGGGTCATGCCCGGCTTACGACTACCCAGATCTATACCCATTTAAGTCAATCCAAGTTAAGAGAAGTGTACCGCCAGGCCCATCCTAGAGCCTGAAAGAATGAGAGGTGCAGGATGCAAGGGACAACAGTTATTGCTGTAAAGCACCGTGGTAAGGTAGCTATAGCCGGTGATGGGCAGGTAACTATGGGCAACACGATTTTAAAGCATACAGCCCGAAAAATTCGGCGGCTTTACCGGGGAAAAGTTCTGGCCGGCTTTGCCGGTAGCGTGGCCGATGCTTTTACCCTGTTTGAAAAATTTGAGGCCAGGCTGGAAGAATATCACGGCAATTTGCAGCGGGCAGCCGTTGCTTTGGCTAAGGAATGGCGCACAGACAGAATGTTACGCCGCTTGGAGGCTTTGCTGGTGGCAGCTGACCATAACTTTTTACTTATCATTTCAGGAAGCGGAGAAATAGTAGAGCCTGATGACGGTATTGCTGCAATCGGGTCCGGCGGACCTTATGCCCTGGCAGCAGCAAGGGCTTTGCAAGCCAATACTGACCTGGATGCCGGCGCTATTGCGCAAAAAGCTTTGGAGATTGCTGCTTCCATCTGCATTTATACCAACAGCAATATTGTGGTGGAAGAACTCTAAACACAACCGAGAGGGGAATAGTAAGTGGATCTTACACCACAGCAGATAGTAGCTGAATTGGATCGCTATATCATCGGACAGCAAGAAGCCAAAAAATGTGTAGCTGTGGCTCTAAGAAACCGCTACCGCCGGCAAAAGTTAAGTCCGGAATTGCGCGATGAGGTTCTGCCTAAAAATATTATTATGATCGGGCCTACGGGCGTTGGCAAAACAGAGATAGCCCGCCGCCTGGCGCGCCTGGTAAATGCACCTTTTATCAAAGTAGAGGCAACACGTTTTACGGAAGTAGGTTATGTAGGCCGTGATGTAGAATCAATTATTCGCGAGCTGGTAGAAAATGCTGTAAGAATGGTTAAAATAATAAAGCGGGCAGAAGTTGAAGATAGAGCTGCCCGTCTGGCAGAGAAACGGTTGCTTGATTTAATCGCTCCCCCGCCTGGTAAAAGTAAAGGGGGCGGCAACCCACTGGAAGCTTTATTTGGGGGATTTGCTGACAGCAGCGAAGGTAGCGCTAATGAACAAGATAACTATGCCGAAAAACGAGCCATTCTAAAAGAAAAATTACAACGTCAAGAATTAGAAGATATGATGGTTGAAGTGGAGGTAGAAGATAGTACCGGGACCGTACCTGTATTTGGAGGCATGGGGCTGGAGGAACTGGGCATAAATTTGCAGGACATGCTGGGCAATATCCTGCCGCGGCGTACCAGAAAACGCCTGCTTACTGTAGCTGAGGCCAGGCGGGTTTTAACCCAGCAAGAAGCAGATAAGATGATTGACATGGATGAAGTTGCTGCCATAGCTTTGCAAAGGGTTGAGCAGAACGGCATTATCTTTCTAGATGAAATAGACAAAATAGCCGGTCGGGAAAAAAGCCATGGCCCTGACGTGTCCCGGGAAGGGGTGCAAAGAGACCTTCTACCTATAATTGAAGGCACTACGGTGCAGACAAAATATGGGTCGGTAAAAACCGATCACATACTTTTTATCGCTGCCGGGGCTTTTCATGTAAGTAAACCCTCAGATCTCATTCCGGAACTGCAGGGACGCTTCCCTTTAAGGGTAGAGCTCGATAGCTTGAAAAAGGAAGATTTTCAGCGTATTCTAACTGAACCGAAACATTCTCTTTTAAGCCAATATACCGCCCTCTTGGCGGTTGATGGTATAGAATTGCAATTTTCTGCTGATGCTATTGCGGAAATTGCCGAAATTGCATATACTGTTAATACTCATGGCGAAGACATCGGTGCTCGCCGTCTGCACACCATTTTGGAAAAGGTGTTACAGGACCTGCTTTTCCAGGCTCCCGATGTGCAGAACAGCAAGGTTGTGATAGATGCAACCTATGTAAGATCACAGCTAAGCGATATTATGAAACGAACCGATGTGCAAGCATATATTTTGTAGTTGAAAGGAAAGGATGAAAATCAATGGGATCTTTGTTGGAAAGGTCAAGGAAGATTAACCGTCTCCTGCAGCGGGCTGCCGGGAATCCGGTGGACTTCCAAGAAATGGCCAATGTAATGCGGGATGTGTTAGGTGCTAACACCTATATCGTTGGGAGGCATGCCCGAGTGCTGGGGTATGCTTTCGTAGAAGGTTTTACTTGTGATGTAATGGAAGAGATAGTATTCCAAACAGAAAGATTTCCAGAACAGTTTAATGAACAGTTGTTGCGTATCGATGAGACGCAGGCTAATTTTTGTCAGGTGGGTAGTGTCTGCGTGTTCGACCAGGACACCGAATGTGTCTTCAGCAACAAGCTGACTACGGTAGTCCCGGTTATTGGTGGCGGGCAACGTCTTGGCACCCTGGTCCTGAGCAAGTTTAATGTTAAGTTTGAGGATGAAGATTTGGTACTAGCAGAGTATGGGGCCACAGTGGTAGGCATGGAGATCCTACGCTCTAAAGCGGATAAAATTGAAGAAGAAGCCCGCAATAGAGCAGCAGTTCATATCGCTTTGGGAACCCTATCTTATTCCGAGCTGGAAGCCATTGAGCATATATTTGCTGAGCTAGATGGCGATGAGGGTATACTGGTAGCAAGTAAGATTGCTGACCGGGCTGGTATTACACGCTCAGTTATTGTTAATGCCTTACGTAAGTTTGAGAGTGCCGGGGTCATTGAATCTAAGTCCCTGGGAATGAAGGGAACCTATATTCGGGTATTAAATGATCATTTGCTGGAAGAATTAGAAAAGATGCGTCGTTAAGTTAGCAACTATTGCTACAAGAGCTTATTATTTTGGCTTAACTCAATATTACATTGTTATTTTGTCCAGGCTTGCTGGCACCAGGGGATTATGTTATACTACCTCTGGTGTTTGATTTCACACGCGCTTGATGGCAGGAGTGGTGCCCTTTAACAGGGTTCTCCTGACCTGATGAAGGTAGCGGCGGTTTAAAACTACAGGAGGTGCTCATTTAATGATTATTTCCATGAAACAGTTATTGGAGGCGGGTGTCCATTTCGGCCACCAGACCCGGCGCTGGAATCCTAAGATGGCTCCGTATATATTTACGGAGCGCAATGGTATTTACATTATTGACCTCCAGCGCACGGTCCGGAAAATCGAAGAGGCCTATAACTTTATCCGGGATATTAGCCGCGATGGAGGCAAAGTGCTCTTCGTAGGAACCAAAAAACAGGCTCAGGAGGCTGTCAAGGAAGAAGCAGAGCGCTGCGGCATGTTTTATGTTAATGTCCGCTGGCTGGGTGGTACACTGACTAATTTTCAGACTATCCGTCGCCGGATAGAACGTTTAAAAGAGCTGGAAAGGATGGAAGAGGACGGCACTTTTGACCTGTTACCCAAGAAAGAGGTTGCTCGGTTAAGAGGCGAAAGAGAAAAACTGCAGCGTTTTCTCGGTGGTATCAAAGAAATGAAAGACCTGCCTGACGTTCTCTTTATTATCGATCCCCGCAAAGAACGAATTGCAGTTGCTGAGGGGCGCCGTTTGGGCATACCGATAGTAGCCATTGTAGATACTAATTGTGACCCTGACGAGATAGACTACGTAATTCCCGGCAACGACGATGCCATCCGGGCAGTACGCTTACTTACCAGTAAAATGGCTGATGCTGTTATTGAAGGTGTCCATGGGCAGGAACAACCTGAAGAAGCCGTAACAGAATAATAATTAAAGCGTAGGCCGATGTCTACGCTTGCGTACATAACATTAGCAGTATTATTTCACATTTTACATTTATTATCGAGGGAGTGAAAATATGGTCTCACCTGCTGAGGTTAAAGCCCTGCGTGAAAGGACCGGAGCCGGAATGATGGACTGCAAAAAAGCGCTGCAAGAATCCAATGGCGATGTCGAGCGAGCCATTGAGTATTTGCGCAAAAAAGGTTTGGCTACAGCTGCTAAAAGGGCTGGTAAAGCAGCAAACCAGGGCCTGGTACACGCCTATATTCATGGTGGCGGCCGGCTGGGAGTCCTTATTGAAGTAAATTGTGAGACGGATTTTGTTGCTAAGACGGAAGATTTTCAAGAACTTGTTCATAACCTGGCTATGCAGGTAGCTGCTTCGCGACCGGAGTACGTTGCCCGCGAAGATGTTCCGGAAGAAGTTATCGCCAAAGAAAAAGAGATTTTAAGGGAACAAGCTTTAAACGAAGGCAAACCGGAAAAGATTGTTGATAAGATTATTACCGGCCGCCTGGAGAAATTTTATCAAGAAGTCTGCCTTATGGAGCAACCATTTATTAAGGACATGGATCGGACCGTCCAGGACTTAATAAATGAAATTGTCGGCAAGTTGGGAGAGAAAATTGTGGTCCGGCGTTTTGTGCGTTATGAAGTTGGCGAGGCCAGTGATAAACCGGAAGAGTAGTTTCCGGCTAAAGAGCACTCTAGTGCTCTTTTTTTCCGGGGTAAAGAGGAATTTTTACGCTTGCGTAGAAATACACAGAAGTTGTGGAGGTTTTATGAAGCATGGGAAAACCCATATACAAGAGGGTGATTCTTAAGCTTAGCGGTGAAGCCCTGGCCGGCGCCAAGGGTTTCGGTATCGACCAGGAAGTGATCACCTCGATTGCTAGCCAGATAAAAGAAGTACGTGAGCTTGACGTCGATGTAGCTGTTGTTGTTGGCGGCGGTAATATCTGGCGAGGCATTAAAGGTAGCGCCAGCGGTATGGACCGAGCTACCGCTGACTATATGGGGATGCTTGCAACGGTAATTAATTCTCTGGCCTTGCAGGATGCTTTGGAGAGTCAGGGGGTGGATACCCGGGTACAGACGGCTATTGAAATGCGCCAGATTGCTGAGCCTTATATTCGGCGCAGGGCCATTCGCCACTTAGAAAAGGGTCGGGTAGTAATTTTTGCTGCCGGCACCGGTAATCCGTATTTCTCCACCGATACAACGGCAGCTTTACGCGCAGCAGAGATTGAAGCTGATGTTATTTTAATGGCCAAGCGGGTTGACGGTGTTTATGATTCGGATCCTGAGATTAATCCGGATGCCAAAAGATTAACGGATTTGGCCTATATGGAAGTCTTAAACGGGGGACTGGGGGTAATGGATTCTACCGCCACTTCCTTGTGTATGGACAACAAGATACCTATAGTTGTCTTTGGTATTAAAGAAAAAGGCAATATTCGCAAAGCAGTGCTGGGGGAACCAATCGGTACTTACGTGGGGAGGTTAGAATAATGTTGACTGAGATCTTGCAG
>JAAYGJ010000179.1 GCA_012727745.1 Clostridia bacterium
GGAGGAAGAGAAAGTGCCAATCACAGAAATACTAGCGCGCAATGCTGAACTGTATGGAGATGAAATATGCTTAACGGAAATTAATTTGGACCTGCAGGAAAAACATCATATCAACTGGCGTGAGGCCTGGCGAGAATATGAACTGGTTGAAAACAATCCGGCAGGCGAATACCGGCGGGATATGACCTGGCAGGTTTTCGACCAGAAAGCAAACCGCCTGGCCAATTTACTGTTAAAAAGAGGAATTAAAAAGGGAGATAAGGTAGCTATTCTGTTAATGAATTGTCTGGAATGGCTGCCGATTTATTTTGGCATATTAAAGGCCGGTGCTATTGCAGTACCGCTAAACTTCCGCTATACGGCTGAAGAAATAAAATACTGTTTAGATATATCCGACAGCGTTGCTTTAATTTTCGGACCTGAATTTATCAGCCGCATGGAAACGATCTATGATCAACTGCCTAAAGTGAAGATGCTTTTATATGCAGGAGAAAACCGGCCTCCTTTTGCTGAAAGCTATGACCGCCTTACTGCTAATTGTTCCTCTGATGCTCCGCAGATTAAACTTACGGACGAAGATGAGGCGGCGATCTATTTTTCCTCGGGGACGACAGGATTTCCCAAAGCAATTTTGCACACACACCGTAGTTTAATGTCAGCCTGTATTACGGAAATTAAACACCACGGGCAGAGGCGTGATGATAATTTTTTGTGTATCCCGCCGCTTTACCATACCGGCGCCAAGATGCACTGGTTTGGCAGTTTGATGTCCGCTAGCAAAGCCGTCTTGTTGCGTGGAGTTAAGCCTGAATGGATACTGAAAACAATTTCTGAAGAAAAAATTACTATTGTCTGGCTTCTGGTCCCCTGGGCGCAGGATATTCTGGATGCCATCGAACGGGGAGAGGTGAGGCTGGAGGATTATGAGCTATCCCAGTGGAGGCTGATGCATATCGGCGCCCAGCCGGTGCCGCCCAGCCTGATTCACCGCTGGAAAAAGGTTTTTCCCAACCATCTCTATGATACGAACTATGGCCTCAGCGAAGCCATCGGCCCCGGCTGTGTTCATCTTGGCGTGGAAAATATTCATAAAGTCGGCGCTATCGGAATACCGGGCTACAATTGGGAAGTCAAAATTGTCGCTGAGAACGGGCGCCCTGTGCCGCAGGGACAGGTTGGCGAACTGGCTGTCAAGGGGCCGGGTATAATGAAATGTTACTACAAAGACCCGAAAGCGACTGCGGAAGTGCTTAAGGACGGTTGGTTACTTACCGGTGATATGGCTTACATGGATGAGGACGGTTTTATCTATTTAGTTGACCGCAAAAAAGATGTGATTATCAGCGGCGGCGAGAATATATATCCGGTACAAATTGAAGATTTCTTGCGCGCCCCTAATGGAATCAAAGATGCAGCTGTGATTGGCTTGCCTGATAACCGTTTGGGTGAAATAGCCGCTGCTATTATAGAACTCAAACCGGGCTGCCAGTGTACTGAAGAAGAAATAAGGGAATTTTGTGCGCCATTGCCCCGTTATAAACGCCCGCGCAAAATAATTTTTGACAAGGTGCCGCGCAATCCCACCGGCAAGATTGAAAAACCGCGTTTAAGGGAAAAATATGGCGCCAAGAGATTAGTGGCGCTCCAAACGGCGCGATAAACCCTGAATTAACCCTCCGAACGCAATGCGGTCCGGCATGTTGCTGCAGATTAAGGTAAAAAGTAGAGGAGTTATATGACAAGAAAGAAGCGTGTTGTGGTAGTAGGTGGAGGGGCAGCGGGAATGATAGCCGCTATTGCTGCTAGGAGGCAGGGGGCAGATGTCACCATCCTTGAGAAAAACCCGCGCGTGGGCAAAAAAATATTGGCTACAGGAAATGGACGCTGCAATTTCACCAATATAAATACGGATATTACTTACTACCACGGCAACAATCCTAAATTTGCTTACAGTGCCTTGGCTAATTTTAGCGCTGAGGATACTATCAGGTTTTTTGCGAAGCTAGGCATCGAACCTAAAGTGGAGGATCTGGGGAAGGTTTTCCCCAGATCCGAACAAGCCTCCAGTATCCTTGATGTCTTTTTATATGAATTAAATGAAATAGGGGTTAATATTGTTTGTGAGGCTTGCGTAAAAGACATTACCAAGGAAGATGACAGCTTTAAAATAGAATTGGAAAATGGCAAGCTATATCGCGGGGACAGGGTCATTATCGCTACAGGCGGCAAAGCTATGCCTGCCAGCGGCTCTGATGGCAACGGTTATAATTTAGCAGCCAAATTGGGCCATAATGTTACCGCTATTTTCCCTGCACTGGTGCAATTAAAACTGGAGGGGCCTTTTTTCAAACGTATTGACGGAGTCAAATTTGTCGGGACGGCGGAAATCATTCACAATAATAAATCCCTTGCTAAAGACAGGGGCGATATTCTTTTTGCTAATTATGGCGTATCAGGACCGCCGATTTTACAGATCAGCAGGAAAGCAGGGGAATTATTAAATGCAGGGGAAGAAGCTTATTTAAAGATAGCAATAATAGACACAATGGCCAAAGATGAGCTAAAACAACTTCTCAGCAAACGTTTTCAAATTGGCTCAAAAAAGCCTGTTGATTTTAGCCTGGTTGGTTTTATAAATAAAAGATTAATTCCGGTAGTGTTACTGGAAGCGGGTATTAGTGATATGAAACGCTCTGCGGCCAGTTTAGCCGCTAAAGAGATAGAAAAGATAGTCGATATTCTGACCGGCTGGCGCTTTAAGATCAGGGGCACAAAGGGCTGGTCCAGCGCGCAAGTAACGGCAGGCGGCGTCGATACCAGGGAGATAGAGCAAAATACCATGCAATCCAAGCTGGTTAGCGGCCTGTTTTTTGCTGGCGAGATAATAGATATAGACGGGCAGTGCGGCGGTTTTAATCTTCAATGGGCCTGGTCATCGGGTTTTACAGCCGGGCAGAACGCGGCCCTGTGAGTAAAGTAGGGGAATATCCAGTTCCTAGGCGATTAAGCCAGCTTAAACAATAAGTGGAAACTTTTGCCTTAACAAAGCTCGAACTGGTTTTTGTTAAATTTTAGAACCCCTTCATCTCTAAGTTGGCTTAGCACGGCAGACATGGCGCTGCGATCAACTGCGAGGTAATCGGCAAGCTCCTGGCGGTTAAAGGGGATACTAAAGCGGGTGCTTTGGGCTTTATGTGCCTCCGCAGAAAGATAGGCCAGGAGCTTTTCACGCGTGCTACGTTTAGTAATAATCTCGATATTTTGGGTGAGCGATATATATTTCAGCGCAACAATATTTAGCATATTGTAAATGAGGCGGCTGTGAAAGGCACAGGCCTTGCTGCAGGGGGCAACAATCCTGTGGCTATCAATAAAGAGAAGAACGCTTGCAGTCGTTGTAAAAACACTGACTGGAAGCGTTTTTATATTTGCAAAAGCAAAAGATTCGCCAAACAAGTTCCCAGTACCTATATTGGCAATGATGTTTTTGTTTCCATAGTAATCTTCCTGGACAACCTGGACTTGACCCGCTAAAACGATACCGAAACTTTTGATGCTTTCCCCGCTCATAAATATAATCTGACCTTTATCATAATTAACTAGCTTGGCTGACAAGCAGGCTAAAAGCGACTGCAGATCCCCTTGGTTAATTCCTTTAAACAGAGCAACCGATTTTAATATATTTAAATATTTTTCCATAAAAACCTCCACTTTGTTGTAAATCCAACAGACCTATTTGTTTTAGCATAGTAAACTTAAAGCACAAAGTCAATAAAGCATAATTTAACTACATGATGGAGGATAAGGGAGGATGAAGTAAATGATCAGAAAAATAATTAAAATTGATGAGGAAAAATGTAATGGCTGCGGGTTATGCGTTGATGCCTGCCATGAAGGTGCAATCGGCATGGTGGACGGAAAGGCAAAGCTGTTGCGGGACGATTACTGTGACGGCCTGGGCGATTGTCTGCCTGTCTGCCCCACAGGAGCAATCAGTTTCGAGGAACGGGAAGCGGCGCCATATGATGAAGCTGCCGTAAAGAAAAACATGCTGAATAAGCTGAAGAAGCAAGGCGAAAAGCTTCCCTGCGGCTGTCCGGGCACACAGTCGAAAACAATTCAGCGCGATAGGGGATATAATAATTCCTCTGCAAACAGCAATGAAAATAAAAGCTGGCTGTCGCAGTGGCCCGTGCAGATTAAACTTGTTCCCGTCAATGCGCCCTATTTCGCAGGAGCAAACCTGCTGGTAGCCGCAGATTGTACGGCATATGCCTACGGTGATTTTCATAACCGCTTTATCAGAAACAGGGTAATCCTTATCGGCTGTCCGAAGCTTGATGAAGGGGATTACAGCGATAAGCTGACGGCGATTATTAAAAATAACGACATAAAAAGCGTTACTGTTGTCCGTATGGAGGTTCCTTGCTGCGGCGGCATTGAAAACGCGGTAAAAAAGGCGCTGCAAAACAGCGGCAAGTTCATTCCCTGGCAGGTAGTGACTATTTCCACTGACGGCAGAATATTAGATTGATAGGAGGTTTGCTGTAATGGGAGAACAGGTATACAAATTTTCTACCCAAAACGAGAGGGTAATAGAAAAAGTCATCATTGACGAAAATATTCACTATATTCACCTGGTGTTAAGTCCGGGCGAAGGCTTGCCCGAGCATTTTACCAATGCAAACGTCTACATGACTGTCTTAAGAGGTACTCTTTCCATTGGGCTTGCCGAGCAGGAAATTCACGAATACGAAGCTGGGACCGTGCTAAAAATCCCCTTTAACACGAAAATGAATCTAGTAAAAAACTTGCATAATGACCCCCTGGAGCTGATTATAATCAAGGCACCGGCACCAAAGAGCTGAACAAAAGCCCTGTCATTATGAGTGCCTAAAACGCCATAGCAAAATCTGGCGTTTTAGACACTCGATTTCCGGCAGCAAGGCGAGAACATATTGCTGAGATAGCGGGGGTAGCTTGTTGATGAATAATATCGCCGGTAGACATAAGCACAGGATGTTAAATAGACCACCCGTCAATTCGGGTGGTCTATTTTTGTAAGCCGGGCGATTAGTCTTATATGGTTTTAGTCCATATATTTGAAGTTGGTCAGCTTTATTGTTTCTATTCGGTCGTCAGGTTCGACATTTTCATTAACCAGGGTATCATCAGTATCGAATTTAAAAATTATCAGTTCATATTCATCATTTATTATGAACCACCCGGTAAGTGTATCATAGCTATGCCTGCTTTGCGGCTCTTCGTACTTGGCGCGGTACTCGTCCAGCACTTCTTGTGACCTATCGCCTACCTTAAAACCCAAATTTGTAGTAGTTTCGGGCGAACTTGTTGCAATTTCCAATACTGTATTGCTATCGGCTCCCAGAACAACAGTAATACCGTTGTCGTAATCCATTATTTTATAAGGCTCACCAAAGGGATAGTCATCATCAAAAAAGTCTTCTTCATAGTCAGTGCCAAAAGCCTGTATAACTTTGTCTTTAGAATCCCCCAGTCTTATACCGCCCAGCTCCGGTTTGAATTCTGCGGTTGTTCCATTTTCTGTCTGTGCCGGGGGTGCCGTTTCTATTTCTTGTTCATTCACGTTTCCATTGGCAGCACAGCCAAAGGCAGCCAGGGTTAATAAAAGGATTAAAACAGTGACAACTAGTTTCTTCAATTGTATCGACTCCTTCCCAATCTATATAGACGCTTGCTAGAGCCAAAAAGTTCCCGGCATGGTAAGCGCAAGCATAATTCAAGCACAATTTGGGGTTAGCATATTGACATTATATACTGGGATAATTATACTTAAGCAGTAGACTAGTAGAGTACTAGTTTACTAATTAAGTGAAACAATCGGAGGGTAAGGTAGATGAAGATACCAACTAATCTTAAACACAAGCCGGTAATTGTGTGCGAAAACTATGAGAATGTTGACGGCAGGTATGCTTATAATTCTGACGCCAAGGGCCTTTCGCTGGGGCTGGCGCAGTGGAATGACCGCGGTAAAGTCGATATTTCCGCCAAGGTATGGAGACATACAGGCGAAAAGTGGTCCAGGCAGTCTGAGGAAATGCCGTTGCACCGCGTGCTTGACCTGGCAATTTTAGTTTGCCGGGCAAAACTCCATTTTCAAGAGGCTTATCGTTATGAGAAATTATATGATCCTGAGAAACCCGTCATCGATAGAGTAGGTTTACAGGGCGACGCTATGACCGTGGCGGTATGTACTGACAATGAAAAAATTGATGAGGACATCAAGCTATTTAGCCAGGCATTAAGCAATGATGAAGAGTTACTTGGTGAACGCTTGCATACTCTGGCAAGGATACTGAGAGAGATCGGGTACTAATCAGTGGACAAAAGCAGGAAAAAGGAACTAATAGCACAATACAAGCAAATGAAACCGCCGATGGGCATATTTATCATTCGCTCTAAAGTGAATAACAAGTGTTATATTGAAGAGACACAGGATTTGAAAGGTAAGATGAATAGTGCTAGAGCCAAGCTTTCAGCCGGTCTTCACCCCAATCAGGAGTTACAAAAGGAATGGGCGGATTTTGGACCTGAGAATTTCACCATTGAAATTCTTGCGCACCTTGAGTACGATAAGGACGAAGCGAAAACCGACTATAAAGAAGAACTGGCTTTGTTAAGAATGATTTGGGAGGAAAAGTTGGCCAACGAAGGCGTGGAGTTCTTCAAAAAAAGGATCTGATTATGTTAAACTGTAGATAGCATTTTAAGAAAGGGAAACGGGTGCCTCAAGTGTTTATAGCTGATTTTCATATACATTCTAAGTATTCGATAGCTACCAGTAAGGACTGTGTGGTTGAAGTGCTGGATTTATGGGGGCGGCGTAAAGGGATTGCTGTAATTGGTACAGGTGATTTTACGCACCGGGCCTGGCGTGAGGAATTAAAGGAGAAACTTGTTCCCACGGGAGAAGGCCTTTATACCGTTAAAGACAATTACCGCCTGGAGGATGAGGTTGCCGGAGCAAATTTTAAGCCCCGGTTCATTGTTTCCGGCGAGATTAGCTCCATATACAAGAAGAACGGCAGGGTAAGAAAAGTCCATAATCTGATACTGCTACCTTCTCTGGAGCACGCCGAACTAATATCACAGCGGCTTGAGGCTATAGGCAATTTGCATTCTGACGGCAGGCCCATACTGGGCCTTGACAGCAGGGATTTACTGGAGATCGTACTTGAGAGCTGCCCGGAGGCCATCTTTATACCAGCCCACATCTGGACCCCGCATTTTTCTTTGTATGGTGCCCATTCCGGCTTTGACGATATTGAGGAGTGCTATGAGGACCTTACCGGCCATATATTTGCGCTGGAAACGGGCTTATCCTCCGACCCGCCAATGAACTGGCGCCTTTCTGCCCTAGATGACTATACCCTCGTCTCCAATTCGGATGCCCATTCCCCGGCCAATCTGGGCAGGGAAGCCAATATCTTTGCTACCCATCTTTCTTATCAGGGCATATTCAAGGCTTTAAAAAACCGTAATTCAGAAGAGTTTTACGGTACGATAGAGTTTTTCCCGGAGGAAGGCAAATATCATTATGACGGCCACAGGGCGTGCAAGGTTTGCTGGAAACCTGCCGCCACAAGAGCTGCAGGGGGCATCTGCCCTGTATGCGGCGGCAAGATTACCGTAGGGGTGCTTCACCGGGTAGAAACGCTGGCAGACAGGGAAGAAGGCTTTGTCCCACTGACGGCCAAGCATTATGAAAGTCTTGTTCCCCTGCGTGAGGTAATAGCTGCTTCAATAGGCTACTCGGTTGCCAGCAAAAAGGTCAGGGAAATGTACGCTGATCTGCTAAGGGGTCTGGGCCCAGAACTGGTAATACTCCGGGAAACGCCTTTAAATGATATTGAGCTGGCGGCAGGGCCTTGCCTGGCGGAGGGCATACGCCGGCTCAGGGCAGGTAAGGTAAGAGTAGAACCTGGATTTGATGGCCAATATGGCAAGATCACAATTTTGACTAAAAGCGAAATAGAGAAACTATCGGGCCAGTTATGCTTTTTTAACAACCTCCTCCAAACTAAAAGGGGCAAAAAGGATTCAACCAGGGAAGCTGCCCTAAAACCGCCTTTAGCAGCAACCCGTTCGCCTGAGGAAGCCGTGGAAAATGTTGCCCCGGATTTTCCTTACGGGTTAAACCAACAGCAGTGGGAGGCCGTTTCGTCCCCCAGCCCGGCCATTGCAGTAATTGCCGGACCCGGAACCGGAAAAACAAAAACGCTGATATCCCGGATTGCCTACCTTATCGAGGAATGCGGTGTCCAACCTTCCCAGGTGACTGCCGTTACCTTCACCAATAAGGCAGCTAACGAGATGCGGGTACGGTTGGAAAACCACTTTGGCGACAGGGCTATAACAAAGGCCATGACCATCGGGACCTTTCATTCTATCTGCCTGCAAATTTTGTCTGCCAGGCAAGGCAGGGACAATATAATTATTATTGATGAGAACCACGCTGTTGCGATAGTGGCAGATATATTGAAGGCAATGGGGTTGAAAATATCTCCGCGGGAAGCCAGGCGACGGATATCACTGCGTAAAAGCGGTACCATAACGCCGGTAGCAGATGAAAAACAAGGAGCAATTGAGGCAGAGATATACGCGCAATACTGCTCACAGCTTAAGCGTTACGGTTTAATGGACTATGACGATATTCTCCTGGAAATGCTTAAGCGGTTTGCGGCTGATAACAACACAGGCAATATAACTGAAGAAACGTTTTCCTACCTGCTGGTGGACGAGTTCCAGGATATAAATGACGTTCAATACCGCTTGATAAAAGAATGGGGGAGAAAAAGCAAGGGTATTTTTATCATCGGTGACCCTGACCAGTCTATCTATGGTTTTAGGGGGTCAGATTTTCACTACTTTGAGAGATTTAAAGAGGATTTCCCCGGTGTAAGCTGCATTAAATTAATACATAATTACCGCTCCACCCCGGAGATAATTGCTTGTGCCCAGGCAATTATCGCTGAGGACACTGCCGGGAGACCTTCCCGTTCCCTGGAGGCAAAAAGGGAAAAGGGAGCCCGGGTACGTTTGGTAGAATGCAGCGATGATTTTTCGCAGGCCTTGTTTATTGCCAGGGAAATCAACCGTATGGTTGGCGGTATTGATATGCTTGCGGCACATACACTGGCAGCTTCACAGAAAAGAAAGCATGGGCCCAGAGGTTTTAACGATATTGCCGTATTATACCGCACCAACCGCCAGGCAGACGTCTTGGAAACCTGTCTTGGCAAAGAAGGCATTCCTTACAGGGTGGCTGGCCGGGACGAATTTCTTGCTGAAAAGCCGGTCCGGGAAGCGATTGCGTTTTTCAGCCTTTTACTTAACCCCGGGGATATAGCTTCATTATTGCTATTTCTTAAAGCAGATAATATGCATACTGCGGACCTTAAGGAAATGGTCCTGGAAAGATACCTTGCCGGCGAGAAAAGCATATCGTCCCTTATAAAACTCCTGGAAGGGATTGAACCGCCGCTGACTTTAGGGGCCGGTTCCCCCCATTTGGTAGAATTGTTGCGGAAATACGAGCCGGTCATACATAAAGAAAAGCCGTGGCAGATTATAAATGGCTGGATTAACGACCACAGCCTGACAGGATTTAGGTGCATGGAACTGTTGTTGAATACAGCTGTCATGTATGACCGGATGGACTCTTTTATTCAGACTCTCAGGTGGGGCAGTGAAAGCGAAGTGGTCCGCAGCGGCAGCAAAGTATATTCTCCCGAGGCGGTAACGTTAATGACTATCCATGCGGCAAAAGGCCTTGAATTTCCCGTGGTTTTTATATACGGCGTCAATGATGGCCTGATTCCTTTAAAGAACAGCAAATTCCATCTTGATCTGGACGAGGAACGGCGACTTTTTTATGTGGGGGTAACGAGAGCGCGGGATGAGCTTTTACTTCTCACTTCAGGCACTCCCTCCCCTTTTATTGCCGGCATAGCTAAAGAAAACCTTGTAAGTGAGAGCGTCGGTCTACCAAAGCAAGGTCTGCAATACAAACAAATGAGCTTTTTTGATTGATAGATGCCAGCTTTATCCTATATATCTCCCTCTTGCGGCACAATACAAATGAAGGAGAATTCTTCTTCTGCGTCATTACGGAACTGGTGGGGCTTCCCTTCAGGAATATAGGCAAAAGAACCTGCCGAGACCTGATGTTCCTGGCCGTCCAGGTGCAGGATGCCGCGGCCGCTGGTTATATAGTTGATATGAGGCCAGGGATGGGTATGTTTAGAGGTTGCTCCACCAACCTCAATGGTAAAAAGACGCATGCACCAACCTTCCCAGCCCTCCTTTGGCGAAACTAGAACTTTTTTTGAAGTCCCCTTTATTTCAGGCCCTTTGACCGGGGTACCTGTAAGTTTATCAATATGGCTGACTATCATGCTATCGCTCCCCTTATAGTAATTGTATATTTATAGAATAATTATATAATATATTCCTGCTTGGTAAAAGCTGAGACTCAAGGAAGTAGCCCAAGGGCGCTTTCTAATTTTTTAAACGGTGGAACCTTAAACCAACAAAGATTTGGATTTTGCCGGGGATGTTTTAGGACCTGTTTTAGATTGCCTCCGGGATTATGATAAGGGTATAATAATGAAATCAGCCACTACGCTCACTGCGAATATTAAACGTCCGTTATGCGGGCGTTTTCTACTTAGGGTTAAAGCAATTGCTGTTTTTTTAAGAGGTGAAAAGCCGTGCTTAAGTTGCTAAAGCATTTAAAACCTTATAGCAAGCTTGTGGTGGGCGTATTAATACTTATTTTTTTACAAGCCTTTGCCGAGTTGTATCTGCCGACGTTAATGGCAGATATTGTAGATGTAGGGGTAGTTAGCGGAGATACAGATTATATTATCAGGGTTGGCGGCCTGATGCTGCTGGTAGCTATAGGCGGTGTCTTTTGTGCTATAATTGCCAGCTACCTGTCGGCCATAACTGCTACCGGTTTTGGCAGGGATTTACGCAGCCGGGTGTTTGCCCGGGTGGAAAGCTATTCTTTGACTGAGTTTGATAAAATTGGGACTGCTTCATTGATTACCAGGACTACAAATGACATTACCCAGGTGCAGCAGGTGCTGCTGGTGATGCTGCGGATGATGGTGCGGGCACCGATGATGTGTATCGGCGGTATTATTATGGCTGTTTCCCAGGATGCAGAACTGTCACGCCTTCTGCTTATTGCTCTGCCGGTCACTGCTGTAGCAGTTGCAATATTTATCCGCAAAGGCATGCCCCTTTTTAAAGATATGCAGCAGAAACTAGATAAATTGAACCTTGTTTTGCGGGAGAAGCTTACCGGTATTAGGGTAATCAGGGCTTTTAACCGGGTTGAATATGAAAAGGAACGCTTTAATCAAGCCAATCTGGATTTAACCGCTACTGCAATCAAGGTAAACAGAATAATGGCCGCAATGATGCCTTTAATGATACTGATAATGAATTTTACAACTATAGCTATTGTCTGGTTTGGCGCTATTCGCATCGATAGCGGGGCTATGCAGGTTGGTTCTTTGATGGCCTTTATTCAGTACGCTATGCAGATTATGTTTTCGTTAGTTATGGTTTCAATGATGTTTGTATTGCTTCCCCGGGCAGAAGTATCTGCAGTTAGAATTAATGAAGTTTTACAAACCAGGCCGGATATTGTGGACCCGGAGCAGCCTGAAATCCTTTATGGCCAGAAGGGGTTTTTGCAGTTCAAGGAGGTGTCTTTCCGCTATCCAGGAGCAGAACAGGCTGCCCTCGAAAATATCTCCTTTAGCGCTGGGCCGGGGCAAACAACAGCCATTATTGGCGGTACCGGTTCGGGCAAAACGACCCTGGTTAGTCTTATACTTCGTTTTTATGATGTTACCAGCGGCAGTATTCTGCTGGACGGCGTCGATATCAGAAAGATGCCCCAGGAAAAACTGCGGGCTAAAATTGGGTTTGTTCCGCAAAAGGCAGTTCTTTTTAGCGGCACGATTCGGGAAAACATTTGTTACGGCAAAGAAAACGCTACCGAAGCGGAAATCAGGCAGGCCTGTGAAGTAGCCCAGGCGACTGAATTTATTGCCTCAAGGCATGACGGTTTCGATGCTGTAATTGCCCAGGGTGGTGTAAATGTTTCCGGCGGACAAAAACAGCGGCTGGCCATAGCCCGGGCGCTGGTCAGAAGGCCGGAAATTTATATTTTTGATGACAGCTTTTCGGCACTTGATTTTAAAACAGAAGCCCGCCTGCGTCGGGCTTTAAAAAAAGAGACTGCAGGAGCCACAGTTATTATTGTGGCCCAACGGGTAGCTACTGTCATGGACGCAGACCAGATTATTGTGTTAGATAATGGCAAAATTGTAGGCAAGGGCGATCATCAGACTTTGTTACAGACCTGCAGTGTATACCGGGAAATTGTAGCCTCGCAGCTTTCTGAGGAGGAGTTGGCATGAGCGAGGACCGCCAGGGACGAAAGTTAGCATACTCAGGACATGGCAGGAGGCATTTTGGCGGCGGGCATCATATGACTATGCCGGCGGAAAAAGCAAAAGACTTTCGGGGTACGCTGCGGAGGCTGGTTATATATTTAAAGCCGCACCGGTTAAAACTCCTGGCTGTATTGGCTGCCGCCGTACTCAGTACTGTTTTTAGTATTGTGATTCCCAAAATTCTAGGCACTGCTACCACCGAGCTGTTTGAAGGTACAATGTTAAAAATGAGGGGTGTGCCCGGCGCGGCAATTGATCTTGCTTATATTTCCCACGTTCTTCTTATCCTGGCTATTCTTTATGGCTTAAGCTTTTTGTTCAGTTATGTCCAGCAAATTATTATGGCCGGCGTTAGCCAGAATACTGTGTACCAGATGCGAAGAGATGTAGATGAAAAACTTGCGCGCTTGCCGTTAAAATTTTACGACAGCCAGCCCTACGGCGAAATTTTAAGCCGGGTGACCAACGATATAGATGTTATTAGTTCAACTTTGCAACAGAGCATTACCCAGCTCATAACGGCGGTAATAAGCATGGTAGGAGTAGTGATTATGATGCTTATTATCAGTCCGTTTCTAACGCTGATAGCTATGGTTACTTTGCCATTTTCGCTACTTGTTACTGTTGGCATAGCCAAAAGATCCCAGAGGTATTTTACCAGGCAGCAAAAAGAGCTGGGGCTTCTTAACGGGCATGTGGAAGAAATTTATGGCGGGCACAGTACAGTTAAGGCCTTTGGCCGCGAAAGGGAGGCTATAAAAAAGTTTAATGAGATTAACGAGCGGCTTTACGAAGCCGGCTGGCGAGCCCAGTTTATTTCGGGCATTATTATGCCGCTGATGTTTTTTATCGGCAACATTGGCTATGTCCTGATCAGTGTGGCCGGGGGAATCATGGTTGCCTGGAGGTCGATCCCTATCGGCGACGTACAGGCGTTTTTACAGTATTCGCGGCATTTCACCCATCCAATTACCCAGACAGCCAGCATTATTAATATCATCCAGTCTACCGTTGCCGCGGCGGAGCGTGTTTTTGCCATCCTCGATGAGACAGAGGAAAGCCCGGAACGTGCAGACCCGGTAATAATTAGCCGCCCTAAGGGGGAGGTCAGGCTTGAACATGTCCGCTTTTCGTACCAAGCAGGGATACCTTTGCTGGAAGATTTGAATCTGGAGGTAAAAAGGGGGCAGACGGTTGCTATTGTCGGGCCTACCGGGGCCGGTAAAACTACCCTGGTCAACCTGCTATTGCGTTTTTATGAGATTGCCGGCGGGAAGATTACTATTGACGGCGTGGATATCAGGGACTTACGGCGGGGCGATCTGCGCAGTATGTTTGGCATGGTGCTTCAGGATACTTGGCTGTTTAACGGTACGATAAAGGATAATATTGCGTACGGGCGTGAAGGCGCTACTGAGGAAGAGGTTATTAGAGCTGCCAGGGCTGCCCATGCGGATCATTTTATCAGAACCCTGCCGGAAGGGTACAATACTGTCTTGAACGAGGAGGCCTCAAATATCTCCCAGGGGCAGAAACAGCTTTTAACTATTGCCCGGGCGATCATAGCGAATCCTGCCATTCTTATATTGGACGAAGCTACCAGCAGCGTAGATACCAGAACTGAAGTGCATATCCAAAAGGCCATGGCTGCCTTGAGGCAGGGCAGAACCAGTTTTATTATTGCCCACCGCTTGTCTACTACTCGCAGTGCCGATTTAATTTTGGTAATGGATAACGGCAGGGTTGTTGAAAAAGGGACGCATGAAGAATTGTTGGCCCGGAACGGCGTTTATGCCGACCTTTACAACAGCCAGTTTAGTGCTGCCAGGCTGGATAATGAAGCTGTTTAATAATTGATCGGGATATTATGCCGATAATACCATATTTTGTTGTGATATTTTCCATCTTTAGTTGTAATTATTATTAGATAGAAGTAAAATAAAAGTAAGATAAGACATTCATATTAATAGGTGTAAAATATTGTCACTATTACGGCAGTGGGAAGTTCACAACGGACATCTGGAGCGAAAAAGATGACACTGCAGAAAAAAATTTTGACCATAGTTGCTGTTACCATAGCATTAATAGCTTTGTTATTATGTTTTGTTTTCGACCTTGCTCTGGGGAACGAGTTTTTAACCGCGGGGACGGTTCATTTAAACCTGCAACAATTCGTTCTCCTGGTTTTTATATTTGGCTTATCGATTATGCTTGTCGTTTACCTGCTCATTGACAGGTTAGTAACTTCGCATCTAGTCCAGCTTAGCAAAATTATTAAGAATATTAGTACGACTGGCAACCTTTCTGCCAGGGTGGTAATGAACGGCAGCGATGAGTTTTCAAAGTTGATAGAAGCAATCAATGAGATGCTGGCAGCCATGGAGCAGTCCCAGAATCGGTTGAAATACTTAAGCCTCCATGACTCTCTAACCGGGCTGTATAACCGTGCTTACTTGGAGCAGGAGATGAATTGCCTGGCCAGGAACTCTAATGCACCGATAGGGATTATTTATTGCGATGTTGACGGTCTCAAAAGTATTAACGATACCATAGGGCATGCTATGGGCGATAATGTGCTGCTGGCGTTTGCCATAATATTAAAAGAAACTCTGCGAAGCAGTGATATTGTAGCCCGGATTGGCGGCGATGAATTTGTTGCCCTGCTGCCGCGTAGTGATGAGAGAGCAACGGCAAACGCCTGTGCTAGGCTCCGTGAAACCCTGGACAGGTACAATGCCGGGGACCCGGAAGTACCCTTGAGGACATCGATCGGTTACGCGGTAGGCCATGGAGAACAGGTCAACATGTCAGAACTATTGCAGCAGGCTGACAGGAATATGTACCGGGACAAGCTGCAACGCAGGCGGAAACTAAAAATCATCAGCTGTACAGGAACTATAAATGAGTAAGGGTTTCATAACACTCCCCATTAAGGTCATTCTATAATAAAAAATAAATATGACAAACAAAAAACTGGAGGTGTTTATTGATGCCTCTGCCGGCTTTTATTGAAGCTTTAGCCGAACGGGATCCCGAATTCTACCAGGCCGTCAAAGCAGTGGCTACAACTGCCATGGCCCCCGGCGCCCTGGACGCCAAAACCAAAACCTTGATTACTCTGGCTCTGGATGCGGCCCTTGGTGCCAGTGAGGGAGTGGCGGTCCTGGCCAAACAGGCCCGCGCTCTGGGAGCTAGTGAGGATGAAATCAGGGAAACCTTGCGCCTGGCATATTTTGTCGTCGGCAATGGGGTTCTGGTTACCAGCATGGCTGCTTATCGTTAGTATCTCAGGACTTGTATGGTCCAGGCCCTTTAAGTTATACTCTATAAGGCAAAACCGATAGAGAATGGAAGGGCGCTATATGGCCCAAGCAAAACTGCGTAACCTTGCGATTTTTGACCATGTCGACCACGGCAAGACGACCCTGGTGGATGGCATGTTGAAACAGAGTGGGATTTTCCACGAAAAACAGTCGGTCCAGGAGCGCATCCTGGACCGTAACGATTTAGAGAGGGAACGGGGCATTACCATTATGTCCAAAAATACCGCCGTCTTTTACCGGGGTTATAAGTTGAATATCGTCGACACCCCTGGCCATGCCGATTTTGGCGGCGAGGTGGAGCGTATTGTGCAGATGGTTGACGGGGCTTTGCTCCTGGTAGACGCCTTTGAAGGCCCCATGCCCCAGACCCGGTTTGTCCTCAAAAAAGCTCTGGCGGTGGGCCTGAAGCCGGTAGTGGTAATAAATAAAATGGACCGCCCCAATGCCCGGCCGGCAGAGGTGGTCGACGCGCTATGGGATCTATTTATCGATCTGGGAGCCAGTGAAGAGCAACTGGATTTCCCGGTGGTGTATACGGTGGCCAGGGAGGGCTTGGCCAGCCTGGACCCGGAGCAACCGGGGCATGACTTACAACCCCTTTTTGATACTATTATTCAACATATTCCTGCGCCGGAGGGAGATCCGGCAGCAATTTTGCAAGTGGGAGTCAGTATTATTGACTATGACCCATATGTGGGTCGCCAGGCTATCGGGCGAGTTCATAACGGCACCATCCGGGCCAAACAGGAAGTAGCTATTGCCCGCGGCGGAGCAATTATCGGCAAAGGGCAGGTAGCTAGCCTGCATGTATTTGAGGGCCTTGAGAAAAAAGCTGTTACTGAGGCGGCTGCCGGGGAGATTGTGGTTGTCAGCGGCCTGGAGGACGTAAACGTAGCAACTACTATAACTTCGCCGGAACAACCCCGCCCCCTGAATTTTGTGCCCATTGATGAACCGACGGTAGCCATGACCTTTATGGTCAATAAAAGCCCTTTCGCCGGCCGGGAGGGGAAGTATGTTACTTCCCGTAAGCTGCGCGAACGGCTTCTACGGGAGTGCGAGTCTGATGTCAGCCTCAAGGTTGAGGAGACCGATTCGCCGGAAGCCTTAACAGTATTCGGCCGGGGCGAATTGCACCTGGCAATATTAATTGAAACTATGCGCCGGGAGGGCTATGAGTTTGAAGTTTCCCGCCCCCGGGCAGTCGTTAAAGAGATTAACGGTGTTAAATGCGAACCTGTTGAAGAACTGGTCATTGAAGTGCCGGAAGCTTACCAGGGGATAGTTATTGAACGCCTGGGCCCCCGTAAAAGTGAACTGGTTAACCTGGAAAATAAGGGTGACGGCCAGGTCCGCCTTACCTTTTATATCCCAACCCGGGGTCTTTTTGGTTTTCGTTCTGATTTCCTTACCGACACCAGGGGCTTGGGAGTAATGTATCATAGTTTTCACCATTATGCCCCCCTGGCCGGCGAAATTAGTGACCGCAAACGGGGCTCCCTGGTTGCTTTCGAGACAGGTGAAGCTACCAGCTACGGCCTGGAAAATGCCCAGCTGCGCGGCGAACTTTTTATCGCTCCGGGTGAGCCGGTTTACCGGGGCATGATCGTTGGCGAAAATTCCCGGCCTGAAGATTTAGTGATCAATGTCTGCAAAAAAAGGCATGTGACCAATATACGCAGTTCTACCAGTGAAATAGATACTAGGCTAACACCGCCCCGGGAAATGAGCCTGGAAAAGTGCCTGGAATTTATTGCTGCCGATGAATTATTGGAAGTAACACCCAAATCCTTACGCATGCGCAAACGGGAGCTGTAAAAAGAACTGTATACATGAGCGGATTCTGTTGATTTCTGCTCCTACCTTGTGCTATATATTGCAATAGTGCAAAAGGGAGAAGGAGAGAAAGCGGATGCGTAAAGATTTTAGTCTGGCAAAGCTAGGGATTAATAATTGCGGCAACGTGTACCGCAATCTGCCTGTGCCCCGGCTTGTCGAGATAGCTCTAGCGCGTGGGGAGGGGTTACTGGCTGCCAACGGGGCCTTGAGTGTAAATACGGGCAAGTATACAGGGCGCTCGCCGGGCGACAGGTTTTTTGTAGATACAGCCTCAGTTCATGAGAGCATTAACTGGGGGGCCAGTAACAAGCCGCTATCACTGGAAACTTTTGCAAAGCTGTACCAGCGCTTGACAGCTTACCTGCAGGGACGGGAGCTGTTTATTTTTGATGGTTTTGCCGGTGCCGACCCGGATTACCGTTTGCCTATCAGGGTAGTAAATGAGTTTGCCTGGCAAAACCTGTTTGTGCACCAGTTGCTGGTGCGACCGGGAGCCAGCGAGCTAGCAGAACATGAGCCCCAGCTTACCGTTATATGTGCCCCGGGTTTTAAGGCTGTGCCGAAACAGGATGGTACCCGCTCCGAGGCTTTTGTAATCATCAACCTTGAACAAAAGCTTATTATCATCGGTGGTACCAGCTACGCCGGTGAAATGAAAAAATCTATATTTACAACCCTGAATTACCTGTTGCCCGTCAGGGGTGTTTGTCCCATGCACTGTGCGGCCAATATGGGTCCCAAAGGTGATACAGCCCTGTTTTTTGGCCTTTCCGGCACTGGTAAAACTAGCCTGTCGGCTGACCCGGAACGTTATCTCATCGGCGATGATGAGCACGGCTGGACAGACAGGGGTATCTTTAATTTTGAGGGTGGCTGTTATGCCAAGTGCATCAAACTTTCTGCCGAGTATGAACCGCAGATCTGGAATGCTATCCGTTTTGGCAGCGTGCTGGAAAATGTGGTAGTAGACGTAGAAAGCCGCCAGGTTGATTATGACAGCAGTGCTTTGACCGAAAATACCCGGGCTGGCTATCCCGTAGATTATATACCCAATGCGGTTATTCCGGGGGTGGGGGGCCATCCCACTACGGTGTTTTTTCTTACTGCCGACGCTTTTGGAGTTATGCCGCCGATAGCCAAACTTACCCCGGAACAGGCAATGTATCATTTCTTGTCCGGTTATACTAGCAAACTGGCTGGTACTGAACGGGGAGTAACTGACCCTGAAGCCACTTTTTCTACCTGCTTTGGCGAGCCCTTTGTACCCAGGCCGCCTATGGTTTATGCCAGCCTGCTAGGTGAGAGGATTGCCAGGCACAAGGTCAATGTTTACCTGGTGAATACTGGCTGGACCGGAGGTCCTTATGGTGTGGGACGACGCATGAGTATCAAACATACCCGGGCTATGGTAACAGCAGCTTTGAATGGTGAGCTGGAAAAAGTGGAATACCAGCTTGACCCTATTTTTAATCTTTACCGGCCCCAAAGCTGTCCCGGGGTGCCGGCGGAGGTTTTAAATCCCCGTCAAACCTGGGATAATCCGGAAGAATATGATGCTACGGCGCGCAAACTGGCAGGCCTTTTCAAGGACAATTTTGCCAGGTTCAAAGATGCGCCTAATGCAGTCAGGGCGGCAGGTCCTGTATAATAAGCTAAAATAGCC
>JAAYGJ010000180.1 GCA_012727745.1 Clostridia bacterium
ACTTCATATTAGATGCCTCCTGTGTTTTTGATTTGTGGTTACTTCTCGTGCAACTCACATTTCAAATTCTACAGTGTGGCATCTTCTTTTTCAAAGTTCACTTTATTTCACTACAGGAATGCTCCTTTAATAAGTTTTTTATTTACCGGTAACGTAATTCAATAAACCGCCTTTAAGTATAATTTCACTTTGCCTTTTTGTAAGGCTATTCTTAACTATGAATGTTTTGTTTTTGGTTAGGTTGTTTACTGTGATATTTTCATCAAATATAACCTTATATATATTATCAATAGATAATATATCTCCCTTGCTAATATCCTCATAGTCGTTTTCATCATCAAAAATTAGAGGCATTATCCCGAAGTTAATCAAATTTGACTGATGTATTCGTTCTATACTCTTTGCTATTACGGCTCTCACACCCATGACCATTGGGCACATTGCCGCATGTTCTCTTGAAGAACCCTGACCATAGCTTTCGCCGGCTACTATTATTGATGCAAAACCTTCATTCTTTACCTCTTTACAGTAGTTAAAGAATTCTTTGTCTATATATTGAAATACAAATTCACATGACTTTTCAACATTAGCCCTGAATTCCATAGCCGGACCTGCAGGTATAATATCATCAGTATTAATTTTATCTTTTACAACTATTGCAACTTTGGCATTTAGATTCTCCGGCATCTCAGTATTAAACGGAGGCTCTCCTATGACAGGGCTCCTATAGATCTCTCCATCACCTTTTGGAGGTATTATCATGCTATCATCAATTACAAACAAATCGGGCAGCTCAACCTTTGGATATTCAATTCCCAATTTAGCTCCATAGGTGAGTTTGCCCGCTATCGCTGTTGCGGCTGCAGTCTCAGGGCTCACCAAAAACACACTGCTATTTTGAGTTCCGCATCTGCCTTTATAATTACGGTTATTTGTACGCACAGAAATACCATTATTATGGGGCGATTGGCCGTGTCCTACACAAAAACCGCATCCGGATTCCAATATTCTAGCCCCAGCCGATACCATATCCGTTAGGGCCCCATTCTCTGCCAACATCGTCAACACCTGTCTTGAACCCGGAGCAATGCCTAAACTTACGTTAGGATGGACTTTTCTACCCTTTAATATTTTGGCTACCATCATTAAATCTTTAAATGAAGAATTAGTGCAGCTTCCTATTAGTACTTGACTTACCTCCAGGCCTTCTACTTCGGATACCTTTTTCACATTGTCAGGACTATGAGGTAAAGCCACCAAAGGCTCAAGCTCGCATAGGTCGATTTCGATTTCGCCATCGTAAACAGCATCTTTATCTGCATATAGCGGTATCCAGTCGTTCTCTCTTCCCTGTTGTCTGAAAAATGTGCGCGTCATTTCATCGCTTGGGAATATTGATGTAGTAACTCCAGCTTCGGCCCCCATATTTGCAATCGTTGCTCGTTCTGGAACAGTCAAGCAAGCCAGTCCGGGACCGCTGTATTCCAAAACTGTTCCGACGTTTCCTTTTGTAGTAATGCGCCTTAGGACCTCAAGCACTATATCCTTGGCTGCCACCCAATCTTTTAGTCTTCCTATCAGATTGACTTTAATTACTCTTGGATATTTAAAATAAAAGTCGCCCCCACCCATTGCTACTGCCACATCCAATCCGCCAGCGCCAATAGCAACCATACCGGCAGCACCGCATGTGACGGTGTGGCTGTCTCCGCCTATCAGTGTGCATCCTGGTTTGCTGAACCTTTCTAAGTGTACCTGATGGCAAATCCCGTTTCCCGGTTTAGAAAAGTATATCCCATACTTATTAGCCACAGTCATCAGATAATTATGTACATCAGCATTAGCAGGTCCTTGCTGGATCATGAGATGGTCAACATATGAAACAGATAATTCCGTTTTTACCTTGGGAATCTTAAGTGCTTCGAATTGTAAGTATGCTATTGCTCCAAGCGAATCCTGAGTAAGGGTTTGGTCTATTCTTATAGCTATCTCTTGTCCAGGCAACATTTCCCCTTTGGTAATATGCTCGGAAATAATTTTTTCAAAAATGTTTTTTCCCATATTATCCCTCTCTTGTCTCGCTTATAATTCTTTTGCTCATATGAGAAACACTCGAAACTTAACAAGCTTTGATCACTATCTACCTTCCCATTTCTTTTTCTTTGCGCAGAACTTCCTTTGAACCATATTTTTGCTTAATTAATGTATCAGTTAAGAAAAGTTCTTCAAGCTCACGAATCTTTGGCAGACCAATAAGCTTATTAAAATCTGCAAAGGGAATAATCTTGCCTTCGAGATTTTGATTGTGCCCATCTTTTTTCATCTGTTCAAGTGCTACTTTTATTCCCATAGCAGCTGCATATATTGGCATAACCGGTACACTGCATCGGGAATACCCCATTTCTTCTAACTCCTTAAATGTAACTAACGGAGTCCTGCCACCATCAAGCATATTAGCACTAATCCTGATACCCAACGGAACAAGTTCGGCTGCGTAATACTTCAGCTCATCTTTGGATTGAGGTGCCTCAAGAAAAATAAGGTCAGCGCCGGCTTCCCAATAGGCCTTAGCACGTCTGACAACCTCTTGTGGCCCGTATTTTTGTCTGGCATCGGTGCGAGCATTAATTACAAAGTCTTTGTCTTTTCTTGCCCATGCCGCCGCTTTGATTTTGCAAACCATTTCTTCCGTAGGGATAACTTCTTTCCCTGACATATGACCGCAGCGTTTAGGCCACACCTGGTCCTCAAGGTTAACGCCAGCGCAGCCACAAGCCTCAAATTCCTGTACGGTACGAACCACGTTCACAACATTACCATAGCCGGTATCCCCATCGGCCATTACCGGAATGTCCACACTATTTACAATATTCCTAGTATGGTTGACTACTTCCGTAAATGTCATCAATCCGCAATCTGGTTTGCCTAGTAAAGAAGCAGCAAAGCCATAACCAGAGCATTGCGTAGCTTTAAAGCCAGCCTTTTCAATTAACATAGCCGATAAACAATCATAGCTGCCCGGCATTACCAATATTTCTTTAGCCATAAGTAATTCTTTGAGTCGAGTTGTCTTTCTCATTCTCATCGTCCTTTCTGTATCAGTTATTTGATAATGTTTTACCGTTCTGCGGTAACGGTTACCTATCTGCAGTAATTATATCATATCGTTATATTAATATCAAGCCAAATTAAGTTAATTGTGTTGTTATCTTGTGATAATGTCGCCTTTCAAATCATCTTGCCAACATATCCGCATAACCTAACTGGTCCGGCCGTTTCAATATCCGCACCGCGGTAATTCATATCCCCCATGCAGGCGTATAGTTCACTATATCCAGTTTTCATTATTTATATATAGGGAACGTCCGATTTATTGTTAAAAATTCGAATGTCATATTTTTGTTTTTGAAAATGGGGTAAATAAATTTAAGAAGTTTTATTAACCAAAACCCTGGCCAGTTAATATAT
>JAAYGJ010000181.1 GCA_012727745.1 Clostridia bacterium
CCGCCCGCCCGCCATGAACACTGTGCGGTCAGCCAGGTGAAAACACCTTTCCAGACGTTGTTCGATTAAAATAATAGTTATTCCCATTTCATCATTCAGGTGCTTGATAAGGTTAAAAAATTCCTGCGCAGCCACCGGATCAAGTTGGGAAGTAGGTTCATCCAGGACCAATACCTGGGGATGCATGGCCAGCACTGCTGCCAGGGCCAGTTTTTGTTTTTGTCCCCCGGTAAGAACTGCAGTAAATTCCTGCTTTAAGGCTACCAGGTCCAAATAACTCAATACTTCGGCCACACGGCTGAACATTTCCTCCGGAGCTAAACCCAAATTCTCCAGGCCAAAAGCTATTTCCGCTTCCACACTGGTCATAACCAGCTGTTTTTCCGGATCCTGAAAAACTATGCCAACTTCACGGGCCATCTTTTGCCGGGAAATTTTATCAATGTCCTTGCCCCGGTAATAAACCTTGCCGCCCAGCCGGCCGCCATAAAAGTCGGGGATCAAGCCGGCCAGTACCCGTGCTAAAGAGGACTTGCCTGACCCTGAGCCTCCAGTTATAAGCAACAACTCCCCCGTCTCAATATCTAAATTAAGATTATCTAAAGCCGGCCTCTGGCTTTCCGGATAAAAATACGTCAAATCCTTGATTTTATATAAAGGCAATGCTGCCACCCCCAACTCAATAGCACCGGCACACTTAAACTCAATATTAGCAGAAATAATATAACTAAAGTCGCCGGCCCCTTAATTAAATGGTCGAGCCGGGGGTAATAAGCAAAGGTGCTATACCCCTTAGCCTGCCCCCAAGCTGCCAGTATCAAAGCGGCAAAACTGGCCGCCAGGCAAATGTAGTCCCGAGGGCGAAAAAAATCCCGCCGGTAAACTGAACGCTTACCGCTGCCAAAGGCCCGCGCCTGCATAGCTTCGGCAATCTCGAAAGCATCCTCTAAAGAAGTCAATAATAGTATTTCAACCAGAGACAGGTAGTGTCTTAACTTATCCACCAGAGAACCCCTGTTAAAATCAACTCCCCTTAGCGACTGCACTTCGCGGATATTGTCCAGCTGTTTAAGCAATGCCGGGAACATTCTGGTCGCCAGGGAAATTACCAGGGCCGATTTGAAGGCAAAGCGGGCTAAGATAGCTAATATTTTATCAGGATGCATTATCAGGTTGTAGAGGCAAAAGATTGCCATAATAGCAAGTAAACGTACGCTCATCATCGCTCCGTAACAGATCGCTTCCAGACAAATGCTAATTCTGCCGAACAGGGGTAATTCTGGCCCCCGCCAGATAACAGTCACCCCAAGATGGGCAGTCAGGGAATTGATAATTACAACCGCTACCGCCATCCCCAGCCCGATTTTCAGGTAGACCGCCAGGGATTCTAACCCTTCTACCGACCAGATAGACAGAGTAATAACCAGCAACATTCCCAGTAAATATAGCGGATTGGTAAATATTAACGCCAGTGCAAATAAAACACCTAGGTAGATTAAAATCGTTACCGGGTGCAGGCTTTGGAGAAAAAAACCTTTTTCCTGGTAAAAAAGCCTGGCAAACATTTATATAACCTCGATTCTTGGCAACAATATTAGTCGCCCCTCGCAGCCGTTAAGCTCTCCCAGCTGGGAGCAGGTTTAGTCACATCTTCGCTGTACCACCAGATAATCTTATCGCCTGTTTCAACTTCTTTGTCGCTGGCTGCCTTCATGACAATCTCCCCGTTGACTTTATACATCCATCCGCTCATGCCTTTGTTTTGTTGCCCGGCTATGCCCAGCACCAGGTTGCCATACCTCGGGCTCATGTTGTACTCCAGCCCCGTAGCGTCCAGCGCCCCCATTACCGTTAAACCCCATTTGTTGTCTTCCTTAACAGTAACCGCTGACGGGCCGTAAAGCAGCTCCCCCTGCCTGCCCACCACAGCAATACCCACCCGGCAAGCATTATCGTCATTTCCGGGTAGAAAAACGCCGGCAGATTCAGGCGGCGAATTACTATCTACCGGAGCCGTAGTAGAATCAACCCCATTTTCCTCTGTTATACCTGGAGTAGCAGCGGCAGCTTCCTGCCCGCCGGGGATGGTAGGCTGCTGCGCTGCACCAGAACTGATGCTGGTGGAGCTGCCGGCCGGAGCGCTAGCCCCGGCCGGCGCAGCTACTGCGCTCGTTTGGGGACGGTTGGCAGGAGACGGGGCGCTCGTTGCAGACTTTGCTGCAGGACTGCTGTCCGCGACAACACCCGGCGCTGACTCCAGGGCAGGTGTTTTACCGGCAACTGTCTGGTTAACTATTGCCGGCAGTATTAAACCTGCTATGAGCAACAAAAGCGCCAGGTAGACAAAACCAGTTCTCTTGATGGTCATAACCCCCTGTCCCCGGTATAAACATTAAGCCAGATATTCAAAAATCATGCGGTACAGCAACCCGGCACATTCTGCCCGGCTGGTAGCAGCCCGGGGCCGGATGGTGCCGTCTGCAAAACCTTTAATTAAACCCCTCGCTGCTGCCGCAGCCATACTATCCCGGGCCCAGGCCGAAATCTCATCGCTATCTTTAAAAATCAACTCCTGTTCACTAGGCGGCAACTCTAAAGCCCGGGCCAGAATAGCGACTATCTCTTCCCTGGTAATGGTATTATCCGGGGCAAAAGTGCCGTCCTCGTAACCTTTGATTAAACCGGCTTCAGCGGCAGCAGTCACTGCTCCCGCATACCATGCACCTGCTTTTACATCAGTAAAAGGCAGATTTTCAGCAGTCACTTCCTCCAGTTCCAGGGCCCTTACCAGCAGGCAAGCAAACTCTGCCCTGCTTACCGGCCGGGCTGGTTCAAAACGTTGCCCATCTACACCGGCAATAATACCGGCACCGGCCAGAGTTTCAATGACATTCCTTGCCCAGCCGAATGAACTGTCAGTGACATCGCTAAACGACTTCTTTATTTCCCGGGCAAAGACCACATAATCGCTAAAGTGGTTAATCCTGGCCAGCAGCAAACCCCTGGACACGTCTAATACTGCCGGGACGGGCACCCATTGCTCCTTGGCTTTATCGTACCAGGCCAGGGTCAGGTCCTGCGGCCGCACAAGGGGCGGCAGGGCGATTTTCAGGCTCAACAGAACCGGGCTACTAAAGGCTGTCCCTTCCGGGCCGAATTCGTAACCTACAACAACTTGCCGCTGAGGCGATAAGCTTGGCATGGCAGCCGGATTCTTTCCAGCCGTTTCTGCTGTTGCCAGCATATCTTTGCTTTTTATCGTTATTTGCGTATCAGCTGCCAGGGCGCCAGCAGGAATATTTAAAGCTATTCGTTGTTCCGAATCGCTGACAACAGCCCCGCTAGCTGCCGTAACTTCCTGGCTCACTTTAATGCCTGCGCCGGCCAGTTCGGCACGCAAGGCCCGCCACTGGGAACGGCTTAAAGCTTTACCGGTATTAACCACTACAACACAGGTACTTTCACCGTCCCAGTTAAACGGCGTATCCCTGTTTTCCGCAATACCGAGTAACTCTTCGATATTCTCTAAGGCGTTAAGGGCTTCGGCCGTAGCCTGCAAATCGGGGGGAAGCTGCTCGTTCTGCTCCTTAAGATCGGCCGGCAGCAGTTCCTGTGGCGGGGGCTTTATATTTCCCTGTAATAACTGGCTCCAGCTGGGACCGGAAGAATTTATATCCGTACTGTACCACCAGATTATCTGATCCCCGTTATTAATGCTTTTTTGCCCGGCTCCTACCCCTGGAATAACGCCGTTTACCTTATACATCCAACCGTTCAGGCCGCTATTAACCTGGCCGGCGATACTGGTGACTAATCCCCCGGCTTCACTATAGCTAAGCCCGGTAGCTTCCAGGGCTCCAAGTACCGTCAGGCCCCAGGTGCCATCTTTGCTGACGCTGACCGTAGCAGGACCGTAAAGCAGCTCGCCATCCATCCCCACTACAGCTATTTCAACCCAGCACTGATCCCTGTCAGGAACCTGAGCGCCGGGATTACCGCTGCTCCCTCCATTGTCTTCGTCAAGCAGCAGGTAAGCATGAAGGGCTTCGGCTGCACCTATAATATTACCAACAGAGCCAAAACTACCGTCATCATTAAGGGCTTTATTCATCAGGTAAGATACGGGAGTTAAGCCCTGTGCGTTTTTCCAGCCAGCCGGGTCCAGACCCAGCTGCTTTAGCGTAATAATTACTTCAGCGGTATCGACTACTGGATCTTCGGGCAGAGGCGAGGTAACATAAACGCTGCCATCAGCCTGCTGGTGGCTGCGCAGATAAGCCAGGCCCTTATTTATTGCATCCTGCACCTGTTGATCCTCTGAATATCCGGTCAGGTAAGTCAGGGCCCTAATAGCCTGGGCAGTAGACATAAAGTCGGGATAATATATATCGTTATAAGTATCACCCCAGGAACCGACGGCCTCCCCGCTTTTACTCTGTTTACTCAGAATATAGGTACGGTGGTCCTCTTGATCGAGTTTGTCACTTTGCCCGGCTTCACCCAGGGCGATATAAGCCCACATATCGCTGTAGACACTACCTTCAAAGCCGTTGGCGCTGTGTCTTGCCGTTAATAAGCCGACCAGCTTGTTTACCCTGCCGCTTTCGCCCCATTCATTTAAGGCCAGCAGACACTGGGCGATAGTTTTGGTTTTAGTTTTTTTGACCCAAGGCGAACCGCTGCCGGCATATTCTTCGTAAGTCATTCCCAGGGCCTTCAGGGCAATCAACGTTTCAGCCGTGGCAAAAGCGCTGTCATAAGTATGGGTTATAGCACCCGTATCAAGGTCCTGGATGTCCTGCAGGTAAAGCAAGCCCCCTTGAATAGCCCGGTAAACCTCACTTTCTTCCTTTTTAGCATCGTCGAAATAGCTGAGGGCTGCCAGCACCTGGGCTGTTGTATCGGACTCTTCCGGTTCCCAGCCGCCCCAGGCGTAACCGGCAGGTTGACCGAAGACATTATGATGCTCATGCCGGTGCGTGTTCAGGTAGTTTAAAACTTTAGCCTGGTCAACACCTGACAGTTTACCGGCTTTACCCAGGGCAGTAAGCACCATCACCGTGTCATAGATGCTGTTGCCGAAGTAAACCTGTTCCCCTTCTGTTTTTTGTTTGCTTATTATAGAGTTTGCCAAAGTATCAACAGGCCCCGAGTCCGGCGCAAGGGCCTGAAGGGCCGCTAGCTCTTTGGCCAGGTAAACAGCATCCAGGGTTGAAGCTTGCTCTGCGGCGGCAGCGGCAGAAGCCAGTACAATATCCCTTAAGCTTTTTCCCTCATATCTCCAGTCGTTCAGTTCCTCCCCGGCCGCGGCCAGGGCTACTACACAGCGATAATCAAAATCACCGTTAACGTCATAACTGAGACCGGCCTGGTATTTGTTTTTAAAATAATCAACTGCCTGTTTAATGCTATCCTGCACCTGGCTATAAATAGCTTCGCCGGCAGGTATATCATCTTTCACAGCGGCCAGAGCCTGCAGCGCTACTTTAGTGCCATATTCATTGGCTAGGGGACCAAAACTGCCGTCACTGTTCTGAGTAGCCAGGATATAACTAATCAAGCTGTTGTTATTGCCAGAGAGATCGGCCAGTTCTTCAATCTGCCCTCTAACGCTTTTCCCCTCCCTGACCCATGGGCCTGCTGCCAGGTCTTCACCGGCCAGGGAAAGGACGTAAGCAGTATAGCCGTCAATTGTTTCGCCTGACGCATACTTTTGCTGAATAAAATCTACGGCTTTGCGGGCCAGCTCACTGCTGCTATAACCGCTGGCAGCGGCCATTTCCGGTAGTGCAGCTAAACCCAATACGTTCAGCAACAAACAAATGATTATAGTCAAAGTTAACAAGTTTCTGTGTTTAAAAATTTTGCCCATAATAATCATCAGACCTTCCTTCCAAAATGGTTATACTGCTCAGCTTGTATGTGTCTGTTTCCGCTTAAGCAAATTAAAAACCCCTGCTCCACTAGAAGCAGGGGACATCTACATACTTACATGCATAATACCACCCCATTTCGCGTAGGGAGCATTTACTATTCCAGTAAGTTTCAGGTCTCCTGACTTGGGTTCACCGCTTCCCTGCGCCTTCCCAGGCTTAATACCCAGTGGCGTTATAGCAGGGTCACTCACCCTTACAGTGGCGCGACCGTACCGGAATTGCACCGGTTTCCCTTAGAAACTTACCGCCATATTAAATTATTAACTAAACCATTCTACAAAATCTATCAAAATCCTTCCGGCTAAAAACACTTTATAATTTCTCTGCTTTTTTCCTGCTGTTACTTTCGGGCTAAAGCCACAAACAATGCTAACATGGGATAAATCTCTAGCCTGCCGATAATCATCACCAGAGAAAACCATGATTTAAGCATATTTGGCAGCTCCGCATAGTTATAAAGGGGGCCAAAAACTCCCATAGCCGGTCCCACATTGCCTAATAATGCCGCCGAAGCTGTAATTGAAGAAACAAGGTCATACCCGAATGCTGCCAGGAATAAGGCGCTGACAAAAAAGAAAATAAAATAAAGCATAAAAAAGCCCATCACATTTAAAATTATCCGTTCGGCTACCGGATGTTTATTAATCCTGATGGAGGAAACGGAGGCAGGGTGCAGGTACTTTCTGATTTCCCGGCCAATATACTTTATGGCAATTAGCAATCTAACTACTTTTATGCCGCCGGTTGTAGAACACTGGCAGCCGCCAAAAAACATTAACGTAAAAAGGAGCATCCTCCCGGCAGAAGGCCATAAATCATAATTAAGAGTAACATGTCCCGTACCTGTTGTCAAAGATACGACCTGAAAAACAGCATGCCTTAACGGTTCAACGATACTGCCGGAATAATTAATAAAAAGATTAAGGCCTACAATCGCACTAGCAGTTAGCAGTATGATTAAATAGGCCTGGTACTCCTCATCGCGGATTACCATGAGCGGATCTTTTTTTATACAGGCTACATAATATAAGGCAATATTGCCGCCGCCAAGTAGCATAAGTAATATCACCATACATTCAGCCAGGGGATTTTGAAAGGCACCAAAGCCTATGTTTCTGGTAGAAAAACCCCCGGTAGCAATACTGGTAAGAGCATGGTTGATAGCTTCAAAATAATCCAGTCCGGCTAAAAACAAGGCAATAATACCAATTAGCGTCAGGGCAGCATACACCGCCAGAATAGCCTTGGCGTACTGGGTAACCCGGGGAACCACTTTGCCGGCAAGGGGCCCCGGTATTTCGGCTTTTAATAGCTGGGAACCGCTAATCCCTGTTCGCGGCATCAGGGCAACGAATACCAGCAGGATTCCTATACCGCCCAGCCACTGCGTAAAACTGCGCCATAATAATATACTTCTGGGAACAATTTCTACATCGGCAATAACAGTTGCCCCGGTAGTGGTGAAGCCGGATACTGCTTCAAAATAAGCATCAGCCCAATTAGGCAAAACACCGGCAAAAATATAAGGCAAACAGCCAAAAAGGGGTATTAACAACCAGCCCAAAGCTCCAATTAAAAAGCTGTCCCTAAGGGTTATACGTGCCTCGCCTTGTGTAAGAGCGTATACTATCAGACCGATTACCAGGGTAACACCCATTGCTAACAAAAAAGCATTTATCTCCCGGCTCTCCCTATATATGATGGCAAAACTTAATGGGAAAACCATGACCAGTCCCACTATCATTACAACTATCGCTTCTGCGTTTAAAATGGTTTTCAGTTTCATAGGAGCTCCTCCGGCAGTTTACTCTACCCAGTAGATGTTGTGTTCTAAAACAATGACTTACATTGATTAGGGCACAATTATGAGGGCAGGAACCCCTTCGCTGCTCTTTAAGGGTAACCTGCCCTTATAGTGGATAGTATGTTAGTAATCTGCTTTATGCTGTTATCTTATAACCAAACTGAGCAAAGGTCAACAAGAATGAAGCTTCCGCTTAAAAATTTAGCGACCGTTGGAGCCATTACCTAGGCCGGGCTGCCCCTCTGGCCATAGCGTCGACAATATCCGCCCGGCTGATAATCCCCACCAGACGGTCGTCGCCGTCATAAACAGGGACCCGTTTTATTCTATGTTCCGCCAGGACGCAGGCTACCTGCTGCACCGGGGTGTCACTGCCCACACTGATACCCTCCCGGGACATAATGTCCTTTACCCGACAGCCGTGCTTCAAACCGATCAGGTCTGCTTCGCTTACAATTCCTACCACCTGCCCCATTTCGTTGCAGACCGGCAGGCCGCTGATCTTGCCCTCAGACAGCTTACGGGTTAATTCATAGATATGGGCATTAGCTCTGATGGTGATAACATCTGGATTCATAATATCCCTGGCCAGCATATTTGCTTCCTCCTTTCCGGAATCTTGAACACTTTTTAACGGGCATAACCTATAGCTCAAGCCGGACAACAGGCCGGCGGGCGCCGCGCCCTAGCCCCATAACACCAGTTCTGGCAGGCTGTTGGGAGCCAGTTCCTGGTGCCGGGGCCTTAGTCTCAAGGTATAGCCCTGCCGCCCGCTCCCGCGACCTATGATTTTACCACTGTACAAATACCGGCCCTCACCCAATTTCTGCTTGACAGTCATTTCTGTTTTGTCCCCATCAGTTATCTTTTCCTCGCCGTCAACTTTGCCGTGATATATTTCCACTTTTACTTCATCAGGCTGCAGCGCTCCCAGGTAAACCAGGGCCTGTACCGTAAGACTCTCCCCGGCAGTCAAATACTCCTCGCGGTCAGCTTCTACCCGCTCGATTTTTAATGAAGACCAGGCAACCCTGACCCGGTTTTTCCAGGCCGCCAGTTCTCGCGCCCGGCGGAAGTTATCTGCCTGCAACTGCCGGTAATGCTTCATTGCCGGGAGGTAGAGTTTTTGGTTATATTCACTTACCATCCGCTGGCTGTTAAACACCGGCGCCAGAGTCCGGATCGATTCCTTCATCATCGCCAACCAGCCGGTGGGCAGGCCGCTGGCTTCCCGTTGATAAAACAGCGGTATAATTTCGTTCTCCAGCAAGTTGTACAAAATTTCCGCTTCGATCTCATCCTGGTATTCGGAGGACTCGTATACTTCACCGCGGCCAATTGCCCACCCGGCCTCAGGGTTCCAGGCCTCAGCCCACCAGCCGTCCAGAGTACTCACATGCAGAGCGCCGTTAATAACCGCCTTCATGCCGCTGGTACCGCTGGCTTCCAGGGGACGCCGCGGATTGGCCAGCCAGACGTCAACCCCCTGGACCAGGTAGCGGGCTACATTGATATCGTAGTCAGGAATAAAAACCAGCCGGGCACGAAATTCCTCCCTAGAGGCCATAGCAATAATGCTGCGGATAAGCTTTTTCCCTTCTTCGTCCCGGGGATGGGCTTTGCCAGCATAAATAATCTGCAGCGGCCGCTGGGGGTCCCCCAGTAGCCTGGCCAGGCGTTCAGGATCTCGAAATAACAGTGTCGCCCGTTTATAAGTGGCAAAGCGGCGGGCAAAGCCGATGGTCAGCGCGCCCGGAGTTAAAACCCGGGCAGCTGCTTCAATTTCAGCCCGGGTGGCACCCTGGGCCTGTAGCCTTTCCACCAATCGCCGGCGGGCAAAGGTCAGCAGTTCCTGCCGTTGTTCTTCGTGGGCCTGCCACAGCTCCTGCCCCGGCACCTGCCCAATAGCAGCCCAGTTCTCTACCCGGCAAGGATCCTGTCGCCAGCCGGAGCCAAGGTAGCGATCATAGAGGGCTGCCATCCTGCTGCCAACCCAGCTATTGATATGCACCCCGTTGGTAATGGCGATAATAGGTATTTCCCTTTCGGCCAGCGCCGGATAGAGGAAGGGCCACATCCGCCGTGCCGTCTGGCCATGCAGACGGCTGACAGCATTGACCCGCGCTGACAGGCGCAGGGCCAGCACTGCCATATTAAAGGGTTCTTGGGAATTATTTGGATCCATACGCCCCAGGGACAGGAATTCCTTACGCGTCAGGCCCATCGACTGGTAATAGGCGGTAAAATATTTATCCATCAGGCAAGCTGGAAAAAGATCAATACCGGCCGCTACCGGAGTATGGGTGGTAAAAATATTGCCGCTGGCAGCCTGTTCCCGTGCTGCTTCAAACGAAAGACCGTGTTTCAGTTGCAGTTGACGAATGCGCTCCAGGGCCAAAAAGGCCGAATGGCCTTCATTTAAATGGCATATTTGTGCTTCATAGCCCAGGGACTCCAGGGCGCAGATGCCGCCGATCCCCAACAATATTTCCTGTTGAATGCGTTTCTCTATATCGCCACCATAGAGCCGGTCCGTAATGTGCCGATCTGCTTCTATGTTTTCCTCAAAATCAGTATCCAGTAAATAAAGTTTCAGGCGGCCTACCCGGGCCTGCCAGATTTGAGCCTTCAAGCTCCGTTCCCGGTAAGGCAGCTGCACCAGCAATGGGCTGCCGTCAGCTTGCCGCTGCAGCTCCAGAGGTAAGCGGTAAAAATCATAGCAGGGGTATATCTCTTGCTGCCAGCCCTGCCGGTCAAGCTCCTGGCGAAAATAACCGCAACGGTACAACAGGCCTACCCCTACCAGGGGCAGTCCCAGATCGCTGGCTGATTTCAGGTGATCGCCAGCCAGGATCCCCAGCCCACCCGAGTATATTGGTAAAGATTGGGCCAGGCCGAATTCAGCCGAAAAATAAGCAATAACTCTTTTATTACCCGGCTGCTCTTGCTGTTCCGGCAACGCGGAGGTAGAATTGTAGTTTTGTTGCTGCTGCCACAAACGCTCTAGTTCTGCAATGTAACCGGAGTCTGCAGCAACTGCTTGCAAACGCTCTTCGGCTACCTGGGACAGCATCAGTAACGGGTTCTGGCCGCCCTCTTCCCAGAGTTGGGGGTCCAGGTAACGAAATAAAGCCGCTGTTTCTGTTTGCCGGCGCCAGTTGAGGTCCAGAGCAAGACTTTGCAGGGGCTGTAATTGGGGCGGTAACTGGGGTTTAACGAAAAATATATGGGTTGATTGCATCTAAGCCTCTCCATTTTATTACCTGTTATTAGCAAAGCAATTATATTTTGCCCGAACGCAAGTGAAAATATTTTTAAGCAGGCGCAATTCACTCTTTGCCCCTGTTCCTGCGCCAGTTGCCGCCCCCGTATAAAGAACAGCAGTGCTCTCACTAATACCACATAAATCTTCCCGGTTGCAATCGAGGAGTGTATACTACGTAACCTTTCAGCCAAAGGCTTAATAATATATAGCATCGATTTAAAAACTCCCCGAACTGTTACCAGTACTAACCACTGCACATAACTGCTAACCAGCCAACGCCGGAGGTGCTTTTTGTGACCTGTTCCTGGACCTATGATCACTATTCTTTTTGTATCCAAAAAGCCCGGGGCCATGGCTATGCTCTTATCCCTTTTAATGAAATAACATTATATAAACAGGACCAGCCCCTCATTATCCTGCGCCATGACATTGACTACTCCATTCAAAGGGCCTTAAACATGGCCCGTTTAGAAAAAAGCCTGGGAGTTAGGGCTACCTATTTTATTAGGGTCCATGCGCAAACTTACAATATCTTTGAATACAACAATTACCTGGCGCTAAAAGAAATAATCTCCCTGGGACATGAAATCGGTCTGCACCTGGAAGCCATAGATTTTGCCCATATTACTGCCGATGATCCTCTGGATGTTTTTCAGCGTGAAAAAAAGGTCCTGGAAACGGTCTTAAAAACAACCATTATATCAGCAGCTGCCCACAACGAGCA
>JAAYGJ010000182.1 GCA_012727745.1 Clostridia bacterium
GCACTAACCCTTCTGTTGCTTTAACTTCCTGCTCAAAATTCTCTTTATCAATGCTAAGCATCAGGTCTTCACCCCTTACAATGCCTTTCAGCTTAAGAACAACATAAAAGCTTCAAGCCAGAACGGCAGCCACTGCCTGTGATATTGCCTCAGCGCTAAAGTCCTCCAGCCTGCTAATAATCTCCCCCTGCTGCAGGATAATTACAGCCGGCACCTGGCTGATACCATAACGCTTGCTTATCCTCCGGTTACGATAAGTGTCTATTTTAACAAATTTAATCTGCCCGCCAAATCTTTGCTGTGCTTTTTCGGCCTCAGCCACCACCGGCAGGCTGGCTTCCACCACCGGGCTCCAGAACACCAACAAAACCGGCTTTTCTGCCTGTAAAATGTCCTGGCGGAATAAGTTTTCCTCGCTTATATACTTTTCAGCCATAACGGCAGCAATAGCCCCATCGGCGGCAGCAGTTATTACCTGGCGCAAAAACTTTTGCCGACAATCGCCGGCGGCAAAAACACCGTCAGCAGAGGTAGCCATCATTTCATCAGCAACGATGTAACCATGCTCATCGAGCTCAACTTTACCCTGCAGAAAAGCGGTGTTTGGTACTGTGCCTACAAAAAAGAATACGCCATCGGTCGGAATTTCTTGCAAAGCCCCAGTTTTGATATCCCTAACTACTACGGCTTCAACAGCTTCTTTGCCCTTTATTTCTGCTAACACCGCGTTCCATTTAAATTTTAATTTGGGGTTAGCAAAGGCCCTTTCCTGGATCACCCGGGTGGCATCAAGGATACCTTCGTCGTGAACTACCAGCAGGGTAACCTCAGCAGCAAAGCCGGTCAGGTAAAGGGCTTCTTCAACAGCGGCATCACCGTTGCCAATTACCACCACCCTGGCATCGGTATAAAAATCAGCGTCACAGGTAGCGCAATAAGAAACGCCCCGGCCGCGAAATTCCTTTTCCCCTTGACGCCCAGTACCCTGGGCTCAGCACCCGGAGATAGAATTACCGCCTTAGCCTTGTATTCATCTTGCTTTTTGGTAAGAATTGTTTTTTCATAGCTATTAAAATCAACTGCAATAACTTCGTCTTTGATAAGCCGGCAGCCAAAATGTTCGGCATGAGCGAGTATATCAGCCATCAATTTAGGGCCGGAACTGCTTAAAGTTCCGGGCCAGTTTTCGATCGCTGTAGTACTGGCAATCTGGCCACCCGGCCGTCCCCGCTCTATTATTATGGTATTTAAGCGGGCCCGGGATGTATACAACCCGGCCGTTAAACCTGCCGGCCCTCCACCAATAATGACCACATCAACCTGCTTTGTCGCCATATTTTCCCTCCCTTCTGCATAATAGCTATCTCCTCTCCTATTCCACCTCTCTTATCTCAGCTCCCATATCCCATATCTCGCTTCCCCTATCCCACACTTGATTAATCAGTTCTTTGTCCAGCCACCTGTATTCAGCCAGGGTTTGCGTTTCGATACTACTAAAACGTTCCTGAAGCGCTTCTTTATTATCTGCCAGCATTGCCACCGCATTTTCAATTAGGGATATATTCCTACTCCTCACCGGGGGGCTGCTTTTCTGGAGAACAATGCTGCGATAAGGATTCTGCCAGGGCCTGATGCTGCCCATCAAGGGATGGCTGAGCAAACTATAACCCTGATAGACCAGTTCCCGTGCTGCTAGAAAAACCTCCATCGCCCCGCCATAAATATTTAATACTCTGCCTTTATTTTTATTACTATCAGCTACCTCGGGGTTGTTAGTTACAATTAATATATCCATATTACTATTAGCTTGCCTCCATTTTCCCCATAAAAAACAAGAGACTATCCACCATTAATTGGTGCATAGTCTTTGTATATCACTAGCATAAATATGCCCTATTCTGATGCTTAAGGAAGAAAATGTTATCTCCGTTTTGGTAGCGAATGGATGGCTTTGCCGTTTACGTCCAGGACAGCTTCCAGCAAGGCTTCACCTAAAGTCGGATGGGGATGGATCGTACCGGCAACCTCTGCTGTTTTAAGTTTGTTTTTTACAATAACGCTTGCTTCCTGGATTAAATCGCTGGCGTGGGGGCCAATGATATGTACCCCAATTATAATGTCCTGCGCGTCGGCAATAACCTTGACCAGGCCGTCAGTCTCACCCATAGCCAGGGCCTTGCCATTAGCTGCAAAGGAAAATTTGCCAACTTTGAGGTCAATCCCCCTGGCTTGGGCTTCTTCCTGGCTTAAACCGACGGTGGCAATTTCCGGGAAAGAAAAAACACAAGAAGGAATGGCGTCATAATTAAGGCTATGTTTTAAGCCGTTCATCCGTTCCACTGCCACGATACCTTCTTCCGAAGCTACGTGGGCAAGCATCGGCCCGGGAATGACGTCTCCGATAGCATAAATGCCGGGCACACTGGTTTCATAGTTTTCATCGACGCTAATAAAGCCCTGTTCGCAGTTTATCCCTAGCTGTTCTAGCCCTAATCCGCCGGTGCAGGGTTTCCTCCCCGTCGCCAGCAGGACAAGGTCAGCTTCACAGCTTATGGTCCCTTTCTTGCCCCGGGCAACGACAGATAGGGCTCCCCCGTTCTTCTCAATCCGTTCTACTCCTGCCTGCGTATGTATCTCTATCTCCTGTTTCTTCAGGTAGACTCCCATACGACGCACAATTTCCTTATCGATGCTCGCCAGGATGTTTGGTAAAAATTCGAATACCGTGACCTTACTGCCAAAAGCATTAAAAATACAGGCAAATTCTATGCCGATAACACCGCCGCCGATAATCGCCAGGCGCTGTGGTACTGTATCAAGTTCAAGTAACTCCGTGCTGGTAACTACCCCCGGCAACTCTACCCCGGGGATAGGAAGCGCCGCTGCTTGCGAGCCGCTGGCGATAAGGATGCGCCTGGTACTAATCTCCTTGCCATTCACCTGTACCTGTCGAGGAGCAGCTATAGCCGCCTCTCCTTTTATCACTTCAACCCGGTAACCTTTAAGGAGATTATTGATCCCGCTGACAAGGTTGGCTACAATCTGTTCTTTTCTTCGCCTGGCTCCAGCCATATCAAAATTTATGCTGCCCGCGGTGACGTTATAGTCACCAAGCCTGGCCAGGATCCGCAATACCGTGGCATTTTGGTAGTAGGCTTTGGTGGGAATACAGCCCCGGTTGAGACAGGTGCCCCCAAGTTCATCCTTTTCTATAAGGGCGACGTCCATTCCCAGCTGGCTGGCCCGGATAGCCGCTACATACCCGCCGGGACCGCCGCCGATTATTACTAGATCTTTCATCTATCTTGCCTCCCGCCTGGCTGGTAGACTCAACAAAATATTACTTCCCTTTCTCGCAAAAAGCTGCGTATTCCTCGCTGCTTATCAGCTTTTTGACTTCTTCCAGGTTGCTCATCCTTAACACGGC
>JAAYGJ010000183.1 GCA_012727745.1 Clostridia bacterium
AGTAATATCTGCATTGGGCAGTTTTTCTTTTTCTTCTTTAACCCCCGGTATTTCTCTCTGGGTGGCCCCCCGTAATAGTTCGTGTGCTTCTACCGCTAAATCGAGAATAATCCCTGAGAGCTGGTAAAATTCGTGGCGTTGCAATAGCTTTCCCCCTAAATCTCGCTGCTTTAAAGTCAGCTTAACCAAACAACAAAATAATATACATTTAGAAAGGATATTTTTTCTTTAGCGTTGAATATTAACCCTGGGGGAAGGTGACAATGATGGAAATAAAATGTTCTTTTTGTGGGAAAAAAGAAGTTATCACCAAGGTACATAAAGATTACCGCAAGCTCGCCCGCGGCAAAAATGTTGTCTATACTTGCGAAACTTGCCGCGCCCGTTTACATTTTCAAGCTGTACGCTCCCAGCAACCACAAAAACCAATTTAAAAACATTTAATAAAACATATTGAAAGCGTAAATTATTTATAGTATAATCCCCTTTAAAAGGGGGGATTAAGATTGGCTATTAGTATATCACCGAAAGCAAAAGAGTATATTAGCGGGAAAACCGACGTTATTACGGTTAAACTTGAAACCAGGGGCGGCTGAGCCGGCATTTATTTTCGGCCTGCCGTGTATGCAGGAGCGCCAAAAGACCCGGACCGGTTTAACCTGGAGCAACTTGACGGCCTAAAGCTTTATTTACAAAAAGGCCTTAAGGCAAAAGAAGAAGGCATAAATATTGACCTGGTGGGATTTGGCCCGTTTAAACGCTTAATTGCATATGGAATTCAATGTTAGGGAGGTAATAAGCTATGAGTAAGCCGATTAACGTAGATAGTGGCAGCTTTGAAACAGAAGTTATTTCTTCACCAGTTCCCGTTGTAGTTGATTTCTGGGCGGCCTGGTGTGGCCCTTGCCGGATGATGGCTCCGGTGCTGGATCAGTTGGCCAGTGAATATGATGGCAGTGTTAAATTTGCTAAGGTTAATGTTGATGAACATCAAGATGTCGCTATGAGTTATAATATCATGAGTATCCCAACGCTGGTAATTTTTAAAGACGGTCAGGAAGTAGGGCGGGTTGTAGGATATATGCCCAAGGATAGATTAAAAGCTGAACTGCAGAAAAAGCTTGCTTAAAAATTGAATTAACAGAAAAAGCGATGTCGTACTTTCTTAAACAATGATTAACCAATGAATGGAGGAAGATAAATGGGCAAAAAATCTGTGCAGACGGAAAAAGCTCCGCAGGCAATTGGACCGTATTCGCAGGGGATAAAAGTAGGCAATACAGTTTACGTTTCCGGTCAAATAGCTGTGGACCCGGCAACCGGTCAAATTGTCAGCGGCGGTGCCAGGGAACAGACTAAACAGTGCATGGAAAACATACTGGCTGTTTTAGCGGCTGAAGGAATGACTGCTGAAGATATCGTAAAAACAACCATTTATCTTAAAGATTTGAATAACTTTGATGCCGTAAATGAAGTGTATAGCAGCTTTTTTGCCAAGGATTATCCGGCTCGAGTTTGCCTGCAAGTGGCGCGCTTGCCGAAGGATGTTGAAGTTGAAATCGAAGCCATAGCTGTGAAATAAAATACTTTTAACAATAGACGGGGGCGTATACCCCCGTCTATTACTATCCTGCCTCGATGTACTACTGCTTCTTATCGACATTTTCTCAGGTGCCGTTTTTCAAACATTCCGGTAGTCGTAAACGCGCCGGGTTTTCTTTTCACTGCGGGGCAGGCTACCCAGCGGTACAGCTTCGGTATCAGCCAGGATACCGATACGGGTTTTAATCTGCTGCCGGCATTCGGCAGCTACGTCAGCAGCTTCATAGCCAGGCAAGAATTCTACTTTTACTTGCAAACGGTCTTTGCCTTGTTCCCGGGTGAGGATGAGCTGGTATTCGCTGCCGGCGCCCGGCGTGTGCTGTAGGACGTGATCGATTTGCCCCGGGTAAATATTGACCCCTTTAATCTTAACCATATCATCGGTCCGTCCCAGAACCCGATCAATCATGGGGAAACGCGAACCACAGGGGCAGGCTTCGACCTTAAGGCGGGTAAGATCATGGGTACGATAGCGCAGCAGGGGCATACCCTGCTTGGTAAGAGTTGTAATTACCAGTTCACCAAGCTCGCCTGGAGCTAGCTGCTTGCCGCTAGCCGGGTCGATAATTTCCACTAATAGGTAATCGGTCCAGATATGGATGCCAGTGTGATAATGGCAGTCCAGGCCTATGCCGGGGCCATAGATTTCTGTCAGGCCGTAAATATCATATGTTTCAATACCCAGCAGTTCTTCGATACGGCGCCGCATTTTGTCACCCCAGCGTTCAGACCCCAAGAGCCCAGTACGGAGGGCTAATTCTTTTCGAAACCCCTGGCGCTGGATTTCTTCGCCCAGGAATAGAGCGTAGGAAGCAGTTGCCGTTAATACCGTTGTTTGCAGGTCCAGCATCATTTCCAGTTGCTTGGCAGTATTGCCGGCACCGGTGGGGATAGCCATGGCGCCTATGTATTCGACGCCGGCTTGAAATCCTATACCTGCGGTCCAGAGGCCATAACCGGGAGTAATCTGGACACGGTCGTGTTTGCTTACACCTGCCTGATTGAAACAACGGGCCATCATAACGGTCCAGTCAGTTACATCTTGCCGGGTGTAAGGGATAATAATCGGTTTGCCAGTTGTCCCGGAGGAAGAATGGATGCGTACTACTTCGGCCTCGGGTACTGCCATCAGGTCCAGAGGTTTGCCGTTACGCAGTTCCCATTTATCGGTCAAAGGAACCCGGGCCAGATCAGCAACGGTTTTGATGTCCCCGGGGTTAATACCGGCAGCAGTTAGCTTTTTCCGGTAGTAAGGGGAATTAGTATATAAACGTTGCACCAGTGCTTGCAGTGCCGGGGCCTGTTGCCGGTACAAGCTTTCATAATCGAATGTCCGGGGCCTGGATTTGGGTGTGGCTAAATTCATTATACTTACTGCACCTCCAGGGCTTGCTGTCCCAGTTCAAAAGCATGGCGGTTGATGGCATGGACGCTGGGAGGCAACAACTTCAGAGCTTCATTTAGTAAGGTTTCAGCCGGGAAGGGTAAATTCAAGTTTGTAAGGGCGCCCAGCATGACCAGGTTAAGGGTACGGGGGTCGCCTGCCCTGGCAGCCAGTCCGGCGGCATCTAACAGATGGCAACCCGGTGCATTTGTTTTTAGGTATCTGAGAATATCCGGCAATGGGTAAGGGGTTTTGCCCAGGGCAGCCATAACCGGCACTACCGGTGCCGTTGCCACCAGGGTTATAGCACCTGGCTGCAGATAAAATAGATTGCGGCAAGCTTCTGCCGGTTCCAGAGCCAGCATGACATCTGCTGTTCCCGGGGGGATAAGGGGGCCTAGGGGGCCTGTTTCTTTAGCCCCCAGACGGACGTGGCTGATGACGCTGCCTTCCCGCTGGGCCATACCAATAGTTTCAGCAGTTATAACTGGCAGCCCGCTGGCCAGGGCTGCGGCTCCCAGAGCGCGAGAGGCCAGGATTATACCCTGGCCGCCGACACCAGCAATAATTATGTTCATATCAACCTACCTCCTCAATGGCTGCTGCCGGGCAAACCTGCTGGCACAGGCCACAACCGCTGCAGGTAGTGTTAATAACGACGTAGTTGTCTTCATCGGGTACGAGGGCGGGGCAGCCCAGTTCGTTAATGCAGGTTAAACATCCGTTACAGGCATTCTGATTTACCTGGTAGCGCTTTTTTGTCCTGGCCACCTGCGGACAGGGGTGCTGTAAAAGCACAACTACCGGTTCTTCGGAGTTCAGAGCTTTACTGGCAACAGCCTGCGTAGCGTTTAAATCCATGGGGTCGGCGGTGAGGATAGTTTTAACACCACACGCCCGGGCTATCTGGCCAATATCTATGCGGCGCTGTTCCTGACCGGGGACCAACCCGGGGACGGGTTGATGGCCGGTCATGGCAGTGGTGGCATTATCCAGAACTACGACTACCAGGGGGGTTTGCTGGTGTACGGCATTAACTAGAGCTGGCAAACCGGCATGATAAAAGGTAGAATCACCAATAAATGCTACCAGACGGGTGTCCGCTTGTATTCTCGCCAGTCCCTGGGCTAGTCCGATGCTGGCACCCATACAGAGGCAGGTGTCTAGGGCAGCCAGCGGTGGAGCAGCGCCCAGGGTATAACAGCCGATATCGCCGCAGAAAATGATTTTTTTGCCCAGGGCTGCCTGTTTGAAAGCATAGAATGATCCCCGGTGGGGACAACCGGCACAAAAGAGAGGAGGACGGGCCGGTAAGGGAGGCAGGTCAGGCAAGGAAGGGCTTGCTTTTTGTTCCAACTGCAGGAAACGGGTCAGGGCTGCAGTTACCCTGGCTACGTTGAATTCACCTTCTCGGGGCAGGTAGCCATTATATTTGCCGTTCAGTTCAACGCTGAGACGGTTGCGCCAGGCCAGCTGTATAATCTGCTCTTCAATAACAGGCTCTTGTTCCTCAACGATAAGCACTTTTTCTATTTTAGTTAAAAAATCAAGCACCAATTTTTCCGGCAGGGGATAAGGAGTGCCAATTTTCAGCAACGACAATTTGATACCCAATTTTTCCAGGGCTTCAGTTACATATAAGTGGGAGAGGCCGCTGCTGATTACTCCTAGCGGGCCTGCGAAGCTAG
>JAAYGJ010000184.1 GCA_012727745.1 Clostridia bacterium
GGGTACGTAATGGGCCTTAAACCCTTAGAAGGTGCCAAGGTTGTTGCCGGTCACCACTGCCTTAATCGTAAAGTTACAGGGGTAACGGTGATGGAGGCACCGGATATAGTACAATGGCTTCGGGGCGGCGAGATACTTCTTACCAGCCTTTATCCTATTCGTGGCGACCGGGAGGCTCAGGAAAACCTGGTGCGGGAACTAATGGAGCACAATGCTGCCGCTCTGGTGATAAAGACCAGGCGTTTTGTCGGGGATATTCCCTCGCACATGTTAAAACTGGCCGATAATCTGGGACTGCCTGTGATTGATCTCCCCATGGAAATAAGTTATGTGGATGTTATTTCAGCCGTACTTTCAGAAATAATAGATCAGCAAACGGTACGGCTCAGGTATTCGGAAAAAGTCCATGATTATTTTACCAGTATCGCTTTAAAAGGGGGGACCCTGGAGCAGCTGGCCTTTGGCCTGGCTGAGTTAGTTAATAATCCGGTTATTATTAAGGATCACCGAGATGAATACCTGGTAAAGACTAATACGGATTATCAGGTTGTAGACCGGGATGATAAGGCTGCCGAGCAACAATATCTTAACGAGGAGCTGCATTATTACCGCCAGCCCCTGAGCTTGGAAAGCAACGGTGAAAAAATAATATGCAGCGAAGTAGTTGTTCCTATCGTAATGCAAAAAGAGCTTTATGGCTATCTTACGGTTTGGGAAGTTAACCAGCTAATGCAGGATTATGATTTTATTGCCCTGGAGCATGCGGCTACGGTCGTCGCCCTGGAGCTGGCCAAACGGCGTGCTGTTACAGAAGTAGAGCGGAAGTATCAGAATGATTTCATAAATGATCTGCTGGAAGGTAGAATAGAAAATGAGGAAACAGTTTATAATCGGGCCCGTTTTTTAGGCTGGGATTTAAGTAAACCTATGGCAGTTATTGTTGCCAATATTGATAATTTTGAAGAGTATATGCTCAAAAATAAGCATAAAGGAGAACGGTTTGCTCAGAAGATTAAAGCACAGGCGCTGGAAGCTATTACCCGCTATTTAGGCAAGCAGGCTCCGGGGGTAGCTTTCGGCAGCAAAAGCGATACTCTTATTTTGCTTTATCCTGTACGTAATGGTGATACTAATGACGCTTTAGCTGAGGTTAAAAGGCTGTGCAGGCTAACGCAAAAAGAGGTCGGTTGTTACCTTAAGGATTTGACCTTCTCAATGGGAATTGGCAGCTTGGCCGGTGAAATCACAGAGCTCTGTACCAGCTATCAGGAAGCCCTTGACGCCCTGCGTTTTGGCCGGATTGTAAATGGTCGTGGCAGTGTTACTGTTTTTTCTGAACTGGGCATTTTCCGCCTTTTGTGTCAGGTGCCGGATAGAAATATACTGTTATCCTTTATTCCGGAGTCGCTAAAAAAACTAATTAGATATGACCAGAAAAACAAAACAGAGCTTGCCAGGACTTTGGAAGTATACCTGGACAATAACGGCAGCTTAAAAAAGTCTGCAGAACAGCTTATTGTCCATTATAAAACAATGTTTTACCGGATTGAACGCATCAGGGAGATAACAGGTCTTGATCTTGAATCAAACATTACCCGCTTGGAACTGCAGGTTGGTTACAAAGTTTTACAGCTGTTAGATATGGAATTAAATAAAGTTGATAAAATCGATGTCAGCAGACTGAATTATGTTGATAAAAGAGAAATAATACAGGCATAAATGACTTTAAACCGGTCGCCGGCCTCCTGGCTTTCAGGCAGAGTTTTTGCGTTGCTCCCCGGCAGCATATGAGCGGTATATTAGGCAATATATGCAAAATATGAGCAAGTGGTTTAGGCATGAGGGTTAAAGGTAGGCTGCTAATATAAGAAGAATAATAATTGTTGTTAATGGAAGATAAATTACAAATTGCTCAATGTAGTCATATTATCTGTCAGCTGTAAATTTGAGGAGGAGGCAAATGAAGAAAACTAAGATAACAGGAAAGTTTGTCATAGGCCATGACGGGGAAGACCATGTTATTTATGAAAATGGGGAGGTTGTTTTTCAGGGAGATACCATTCTTTTTGTAGGCCATGATTACCCTGAGGAAGTCGACGAAATAATAAATGCCGGGCTGGCAATAGTAAGCCCGGGTTTTATTGACTTAGACGCTGTTGTTGACTCTGATCACGCCTTGATTGATGTGGCTTTTCCCCAAAACCCGCAAGATAATTTCAAGATGGGGGAAAAATACCGGACGGAGGATCCCTTTAGCCTTGAAGACTTTCGCATTCGCCAGCGGTTGTCCATTGCCATGTTGATTATGAACGGCATAACTACTGCTATGCCGATAGCAGGCGATTTGTTCAGGGGCTGGGCAGAAACCTATGAAGAATTTGAAGAACTGGCCCGAAACGCCACCGAGCTGGGGTTAAGGATGTATCTCGGTCCCAGCTACCGGGCGGCAGCCAGCTATGGAGGGCCGGTTGACCTGCAACGGGGAGAAAAAAGTATAAGCGATGCTTTCCGCTTTGCCAGGGACTTCGACGGGGCTGCCGGAGGCCTGCTGAGGGGCTTTTTGTCTCCCTGCCAGATACCTTATTTAACTGAGGATTTCTTAAAACGTACTAAAGAGTTCAGCGATGCTTATGGTATGCCGGTGCGTCTGCATGCTTGCGAGCGTACTGTTGAATGGGATTATCTTAAATCAAAGTACGGCATGACCACCATTGACTATCTTGATAGCATCGGTTTTTTAGGGCCGCGGCTTATGATACCCCATACCATAGTTGCTAAAGACAGCGAGTTAAAGATCCTGGCTGACCGGGGCGTGTCGGTAGTGTCTACCCCTATGGCAGAAGCCAAGCTGGGCTGGGGTTTGGTATCTTTTGGTAAATACCTTAAGTTCGGGATAAACATGGCTCTGGGTACTGA
>JAAYGJ010000185.1 GCA_012727745.1 Clostridia bacterium
GTACAGAGCCAGTGGCTGGGTGTCAGGGAATGGTGTGCGGCCAATAATGTCAAGCTTAGACTATTATGGTAATAGCTCCGCAAGGAAGCAGTCCCCACAAACCAGTTCTAACAGTATTCTTTGATTGATTCATCAGATATTTTTCACCCTGATTGTTAAGAAAATTTCCGGGTAGTTTACGACCTACAGGTTTTTAGGGTTTTGCACTTTTAGTATTATAGTAATAGGTAAATACAGATAATCCAACAAAGTTAAGGACAGCAGATTTATTGTACCTTTTTTACGACCTTTTTACAATAGTATCTCGTTAGTTTGACAGCATCCTAAAATCAAAATCTTAGAAACCCGCGGCATAATGCTGCAAGGGACTCTTTTTTCTGTAAAATTTTCTTAAGAGATTACTTATAGGCAGGCTCGGGGAACCCGCTGATTTTGTTGAACAGTTGGTTGACGAGGCAGTAAGATCGCGTGAAGCGGGAGCGGCTGCGAGGAATCCCGAGGACGGTGTTCCTACAACCTCAAAGAAAATATGGCGAAATTTTAAGGGGTATCAAGGCCAAGTCGGATGCGGTTGTCTGTGTTACAACCGGTTTAAAACAGGTAGGGGCTTCAAGGAATGGTCACCGGAAAGGGCCCAGGTAACCAGAACCAGGTTGATTGAGCATCTTTTTAATGGTTAACCTCGGAAATGCCCACACCTCCTCTCGCCGGGCGGCGTGCATGCCGCGGCTCAAAAAGTCCCGCGCCGCCGCCACTTTAAGTCCATAATTCAAAAAGCCTGTGCAAAATATCCCTACCGCCGGATCCCTTTTTTCCAATTTCCACCATGCATCGCAAGACTGGGGGCGCACAGCTTTCTGAACGTTGCTTGAGTAGTTCACCAATTTTTAAAAAAATATCCCCCGTTGGCTTATTGTTCCAAAACTCAACCCTTTTTCCTTCCAGTGTCTCCAGGGGCGACGACGTTTTCCTTCAATACCCTGCGGGCTCCTCCGGAACGAGAAGCTCCAGTTCAGCTGATCGAATCCACTTTTCTTATTTATTATCGAACTTTCCCTCATCCTTCTTTTTTACCTCCAATCCAGTTAAAAACTTTTCTCATTTCTAATATTGAGTTGAGTATATTAATAGATTCACAATCCACTACTAAGCTAAACCAAGCAAGTTGAGGAGATGTTCTACTGAGTATTTTCCCGGAAGCTCACGTTTGGCTGCCATCTCCTGTACAATTTTCAAAAGCGTTTCGTTTAAGGGTGCTCTTTTGCCTAGCTGTTGAGCTATTCTTACTATTTCACCATTGAAATATTCTGTTTCAATAGTACCTTGCTTTCGTATCAAGCTTTGCCAGGTTGAATTCTCCCTTATATCTTTTTTTGATAGTTGAACTACCCCTTCCGGCCACGCTTTAGCGATTTCTTCATCTGAGATCCATCTAATACCCGCTTCTTCCATGAGTACCGAAGCTTCCTGGCGGACTGCTCTAATAATATCGTAGCTCTTCTCGTCTCCATTATCGGTGATTGCTGCAACAACATTGGCGAGGTTGTTAAGCAGTTGTCCCCATTTATAAGACATAATATTTTCACTAGCCAAAACACTAAAACCAGCTTTACGGACAGTTTGCACCACATCTTCAAGGAGGCTGTCAACACCCGATGGATAGCATCCCATTATAGGACTTCCCGGAGGAACCGAACGGCTTATTACCTCGCCGTAGTTGACAAATTTGGCACCTGTTTGCACCTTGACTCCATACACCCTGGAAAAGAATTTACTTGCAATCTCTTCATTTCGTACGCCATTTTGAAAGCAAAAAACAGGCACATCTGATACTGCCGCTTTTAAACTGCAAAGCGCCTTTTCAGTATCCTGGCTCTTCACGCAGAGAAAGATAATATCGTCCCTCTTAAAATCAACCTGGTCAGGGGCAGTAACTGCTGGTATAAATAGTGTATGGGTCTCTGTCGGCGTTATTAAACGCAGCCCATTTTGCTTGATAGCGTAAATTTGGGCTGGTCTTCCGATAAGAAGGGTTTCAATACCCGCGAGCGCCAGGTGTCCACCAAAAACTCCTCCAATAGCACCAGCCCCGTAGATGATTATTCGCATTTAATCACCCCGTCAACTGTTAACAACCATGCTCACTTTTTCAGAGATTCATCAAGGCCTAGTGCAACAAAGCTTTTCTCTAGTTGGTATGCCTCCCTCACTGTACTTCTCGCTGGCCGGCCCGATACAAGCAGTGCCAGCTTTGTCACTGGTCTTCCTAAAATCTTTTATAAGTATCTTCATCAATATATTGAGAGCTAACGTCCGCTAGCCTAATTCCTGTAACCGCCTCTGAGCAGTAATAGCTGCTATGGCCCCAGTGCCGACTGCCGTAGCCAGCTGACGGGGTGAACCGCTTATAATATCGCCGGCAGCAAGGATATAGGGATTATCGGTTTCCATTTTATCGTTGACAATTATATGCCCCTCACTATCCAAAGTAACGATTCCCTTTAGATATTCTGTATTAGGCTCTATCCCGATTTTGACAAGCACCCCATTAACAGGCAGTACAAATGACTCTTTACTGTTAATATCGAGCAGCTTCAACGCTTCAACCCGGTTATCACCAACAATTTCCTCCACCTTTATCCCACATTTTACCTCTATCTTTGGGTTTTCTCGAACACGTTGCAGCAACAAGGCATTGGCGTTCAATTCCGGTAGTAATTCTATAATAATAACCTTGGACACCAGCTTCGCCAAATACAGAGCTTCTGTTACCCCGCTATTACCACCGCCGCAGACTGCTACTACCTGGTCGCGAAATTTTCCACCGTCACAAAAAGCACAAAAAAACACACCCCTGCCCACCAGCTTTTCTTCGCCAGGAACACCTAGTCTTTTTTCACGGCAGCCTCCAGCAATAATGATCATGGAAGTGCTGTAACCTTTTTCAGTACAATCTACCCACCTGGAATTCGAATAGAACTCGATATTATTAACCTCGGCTGTTTCAAGTTGAATACCATATCTTGTTGCCTGATTTACCATTTCTGAGGCAAGCTGTGCCCCGGATACACCTGCAGAAAAACCGGGGTAATTTTCGATTAATTCGATATTTTGGATACGACCGCCAAAGCTTGATTTATCTAACAATAAGGTTCGATAATTTGCCTGGCTCAAATATATACCTGCAGTAAGACCAGCAGGGCCGCCACCAACAATTACAACATCATAATCAAACAACGAATAAACTCCTTCCTTTAATATAATATAGTGTATAAAAACTGCATTACTTTTATTAAACTCAAAGGTTCTTTACAAAAAATGGATTTATAAGATAATACAAAGTTTATAAACTGCACCAATTAATCGTCAGGTAACAGGGGTATTTCCATGTTACCTGACGATTAAGACTTTTTCGCTCTTTATGTTTTTCTACTAATTCCAGGACTGTTTCTAACACTTCTTTTGCAGGCAAACATTGCTCTTGTTTTGTTTTCACCAGTTATCCCATACCAGCCGTAC
>JAAYGJ010000186.1 GCA_012727745.1 Clostridia bacterium
CGCAGGATCCTGCCGGTTTCTAATTCCAGACGCCAGGCAGCAGGGCTGTTTATTTGCCGGGCTGGCAGGCGCAGCTTGAGGTGGACGGGCTTGCCGTTCCAGGATACGTATACTGGCTCCAGGTAGCGCTGCCATTGCTGCTGGCAGTACTGCCTCAGGGCGTCTTTTACGTCGGCAAGGCCTGCCAGCGGCGCATCCAGAGCCTGCAGCACCGCCAGGAGGGAATGGGGTGCCGCTTGGCGCAAATGACCGCTGTTGTCGCGATAAGACAGCTCCAGCCCGTACAGGCGGGCCAGGTGGTGCAGCAAACGAATCTCTTTTTTTGCCATTGTTGCTAGATCTCCAGCCTAAAGTAATTGCCAGATATAAAGCCACTATATTACCGGCCTGTCGAGGATATTATCTCCCAGGCAATGGTACTATATAACCTTAATGGGAAGGTAACAGTTAATAGCAAAAGCCCCGGGCTGATAGTCCGGGGCTTTTGGCAGAGTTGCCTGTTGAGAGCTATAATTATATTTTTACCCGTTCGGGATAAGTGTAGAGGTTAAAGCTGCCGCCGCGGGCAAAGCCAACAACGGTTACGCCTAACTGGGCGGCGATATTTACCGCCAGGCTGGTGGGGGCAGCACGGGATATCACGATTTCAATACCCATCCGGGCAGCTTTTAATAATATCTCTGCGGAAATACGACAGCTGGTAAGTAAAAAGTACTGTTTCGGATTAATATTCCGGCGCCAACAGCGGCCGATAATTTTATCCACGGCATTATGTCGCCCCAGGTCTTCGCGGTAGAGGATGAAAGTGTCTGATGAACACAGGGCTGCGCTATGTGACCCTCCGGTTGCCCGAAATAGCTCAGAGCGGTCCCGGAGTTCCCCCATTAAAGAGTTTATTTGCGGAGGTGTCACCTGTAATGTTTGTGCCAGTGGGGTGAGTTCCTTAACTTCATCCAGCTTAATAAAGGCACTCCCCTTGCCGCAGCCGGTGGTCAGGCAGCGCTTCAGGAAATTAGGCTCTGTCGCTAAAGGAGCTTTGCTGCTGCGGACCCAGATCTGCCCGCGCTGGTAGTCGGCAATAACCTGTTCCAGATCTTCCGGCTGTGCCAGCAAGCCCTCTACAGCCAGGAAGCCTACCGCCAGGTCTTCCAGATATTCAGGGGTGCACAAAAGGGTGACCAGTTCCCGGCCATTCAAATAGATGGTAGCCGCAAATTCACTGATCAGTACATCGCTTTCTTGCTGAAAGAGGCCTTCCCGTGAATAGCGCCAGATACTGTGTCTCCTGGTGCGTATATTCTGCTGCCTGTGCTCCTCCATTTAACTTCACCTTCGTTGTATTTATTATTAGCTAGTTTAATCTATAATGCCTCGCTGTCAAGGGGAAGGTCAAAAATCTGGCAATAAGCAGAGAACTGTCTCTCTACCCCTGGGTTATAGTGAGCTGTGAGTAGGAAGACGTTTTAAGGGGCATACTTTTTTAGGAAGCTTATCCAGCCATTTCCACCCTCGAGCTATTGAGTGTGAGCTGAGAAAATGAAAGGGGATTGGCTGAGTCAATTCTCCTTAAGTATCTCACTTTTTACCTCTTACCACTCACTTCTCATATGGTTCGGATAAAAGCATAAAGGGTGCGAGCAGCGCCCGGAGGCAACCTACCACCACATAGAGCAAATTGTTTAGTATACCTTGAAGGAGGCTAAATCATGAAAGCAATTATCATGGCCGGGGGTGAGGGTTCGCGCTTGCGGCCTTTAACCTGCAGGCGGCCCAAACCTTTGGTGCCGGTAGCCAACCGCCCGGTGATGGAATACTGCCTTGAGTTGCTGCGTGACCTGGGAATTAAAGAAGTAGGGGTGACGCTGCAATATTTACCGGCGATGATCGAAGAATTTTTTGGAGACGGCAGCGATTATGGGCTGCGGCTCCATTATTATGTTGAAGATAAACCACTGGGGACAGCCGGCAGTGTTAGGAACGCAGCCCCTCTCTTAGATGAAACCTTTATCGTAATCAGCGGTGACGCCTTGACTGATTTTGACCTGCGGCCTGCCCTGCAACAGCACCGGGAGAGCGGTGCCCTGGCTACTCTGGTGCTTACTACAGTCGACAATCCCCTGGAATATGGGGTGGTCATTACCAATAGTGACGGCAGCATTCGTTCTTTTCTGGAAAAACCAAGCTGGGGAGAAGTGTTTAGCGACCGGGTCAATACAGGCATTTACATCCTGGAGCCCGAAATCCTGGAACAAATACCAACCGGGCGCTCATACGATTTTAGCAAAGATTTGTTCCCTAAATTATTAAAAGCTCAAAAGCCCCTGTATGGCGTAACCCTCGACGGTTACTGGTGTGATATTGGCAACCTGAGCCAGTACCGCCAGGCCCAGGAAGACATATTGCATGGTCGCGTCAAGGTTAAAGTTTTAGGAGCGGAGCAAGGCAAGGGGATTATGGTCGGCGATGGGGCTGAGATTGACCCGGAAGCACAGCTTGAAGGGCCGATACTAATTGGCGAGTACTGCCACGTTGGATCTGGCGCTGTAGTCGGTCCCGGCACTGTTCTCGGCCCTTATACCAGGGTGGAAACCGGGGCCAGCCTCAAAAAAACCATCGTTTGGGATAACGTTTACATCGGCGCAGGGGCCAGCTTGCGGGGCGCGGTGGTCTGCAGCAATTCCAGAATTAGCAAGCAGGTGCAGGTCTTTGAAGATGCAGTAATCGGCGATGCTTGCCGGGTCGAAACCGGGGTTGAGGTCCGCCAGCAGGTTAAGGTCTGGCCCCAGAAATGCCTGGGGCAGGAAACAGTATTAAGCGAGAGCCTTATTTGGGGCCAGGGTACAGCGCGACCGCTGTTTGTCGGCAGCCAGGTCGCCGGGCACCTCAATGGGGAACTGGCTCCTTCCCGGGTTATTCGTTTGGGTATGGCTTACGGAAATTACTTTAAACCTGGGGCAATGGTAGGCCTGAGCACTTTTAACGACGGGGTGGGAGAGCTGTTGTACAAGGCAATGGCAGCCGGGCTGATGACAGCCGGGGTCAAGGTAGCTGATCTGGGATACCTGCTTACGCCGCTGCACCGTTTTGCCGTCCGCTCTTTAGGCCTGGCCGGCGGTTGCCATATAAAACCGGATGCAGCTGAGACGGCCATGGTACGTTTGCATCTGGTTAACGAGCGCGGTCATGATTTGCCCCCCGGGGCAGTACGGAAGATCGAGAACTTATACTGGCGAGAAGACGGGCGCCAGGCCGGGGCAATAGAGACCAGCGTTACTTATCCGGCCATCAAAGCGGCTTATAAGGCCTGGCTGCTGTCTACGCTTAAAGAAGACGGCCTTAAGAAACAACCTGTCAAAATAGCTCTTGGCAGTCAAAGACTGGCAGCAGAGCTGGCAGCGGAAGTTTTGCAGCAGGCCGGGGCGGAAGTAATCAGACTTGATTTTGATCCGGCCAAAGATTGGCCGGCTGTCCAGGAGCATATACCATTCTTTACAAGCGAAATCCAGCGTTTTGGTGCTGAGCTGGGAGCAATTATCGAGCCCAACGGGGAGGAACTGCTGCTGTTTAATAATTCCGGCCGCCGGATAACTACTGCCCAGCAGTTAGCCCTGTTGGCCCGGGTTTACCTGGAGTTAAAAGCGGGGGCCAGTTTGGTCCTGCCGGTCACGGCGCCACGAGCACTGGAGCTGTTAGCGGAACGTCTGGGGGGCAGGGTAGAACGGGTAAAAAGCCATCCCGGTATCCACCAGGAAAGCATGGAGCGAATCGACGGCAAAGATCTTTTGGGACAACAGCACCTGCAGCTGGATGCCCTGGCTGCCCTTTTGCATATCCTGGACTGGCTGGCCCGGCAGCGTTTAAGCCTGGCAGCAGCTGTGGCGCAATTGCCGCCTATTTACACCGCTATACGTACTGTACCCTGCCCCTGGGAAGCCAAAGGCCGGGTGATGCGTACCCTGATCAACCAGGAACCGGCGGAACGGGTAGAACTGCTGGACGGAGTACAGGTAAAGGCTGAAAAGGGCTGGACCCTTGTACTGCCGGACGGGGAAACGCCCCATTATCGAATCTATAGCGAAGCCTTTTCCCAGGAGGCAGCCGAAGAGCTGGCGGTTCGCTACGAACAGCGCTTGCAAGAGTTGATTGCCGGAGCATAACTTTTAATTTGCCGGCCCGGGCCATAACTGCTGACCTCTAACACCAAGTTCAGCGTAATTTGGCCCGGGCTTTTTATTTCTGTCCTGTTTAATTTTAAAAATATTTTAGAAATTTATCCGCCAGCTGTTTTAAGGCGAGCCTGTGCGGGGAGCGCACGTGATTGAATGAAAATAGCAAACTACGTTGATATGTCCTTTACTGTGCCTTTTACGGCGCGGGACATATCACCGGCTGGCAAACACCCGATAATTAAGATCAGGAAAAATGTTATTGGCCTCTTCCAGGTTTTTTACTTTTTCCTCCTCGAACTCATTTTTCTGTATTGCTTCTTGCAGCTGCCAGAAATTCAGCAAATGTTTTTTAGTACGGTTTACAGCATACTCTACCATGGTGCCGGTTTTCATAATAAAGGCCCAGTCGCTGCTCTGGGCTACCAGGAGTTCCCGGGCAGCCTGGTTTAAAGCCCGCAACATAATTCCTTCTGCAGCAGGGTGGCGGTTGGCCATTTGGATCATTTCTGCAGCGGCATGGTGCAGGTGCCGGTAAATCCAGTCGTTGGCGCCGTCCAACCATACCTCATTATAACCATTGCTGCCCCAGGTCGACATACAGGGGGTGGC
>JAAYGJ010000187.1 GCA_012727745.1 Clostridia bacterium
CATTTCAATGGGTACTCTTTCCACAACTTTAAGGTTATATCCTTCCAGACCGGCTATTTTTTTGGGGTTGTTGGTCAGAAGACGGATCTGGCGCACACCCAGGTCGACCAGTATCTGAGCTCCAATACCATAATCGCGTAAGTCAGGGGGAAAGCCAAGAGCTTCATTGGCCTCAACCGTATCTTTACCCTCTTCCTGCAGTTTGTAAGCCCTGATCTTATTGAGCAGACCAATCCCACGGCCTTCCTGTCGCATGTACAGCAAGACCCCGCAGCCTTCAGCCTCGATCATGGTCATTGCCGTCTGCAACTGCTCACCGCAATCACAACGGCAGGAGCCAAAAACATCACCGGTAAGGCACTCGGAATGCACTCGCACCAGGACCGGTTTCTTAGAATCAATCTTTCCTTTGACTAAGGCCAAGTGTCCCTTGCCACTAATAATCTCTTCATAGGCCATGGCCTTAAAATGGCCGTATGCCGTGGGTAAATCTGCTTCCGCCACCAGGCGTATCAGTTTTTCTGTGCGGCGGCGGTACTCAATCAGGTCTGCGATGGTTATCATTTTCAGGCCGTGTTTCTGGCAAAAATCGACCAGCTGGGGTACCCGGGCCATTGTACCGTCAGGATTCATAATCTCACAAATGACCCCGGCAGGATAAAGGCCAGCCAAGCGGGCCAAGTCTACCGCGGCCTCCGTATGTCCGGCACGGCGTAAAACCCCATCTTCTCTTGCCCTCAAAGGAAAAACATGCCCCGGCCGGCGCAAACCTTCCGGCCTGGTAGCAGGGTCAATAATTTTTTTAATCGTCAACGCCCTTTCTGCCGCAGAAATCCCAGTGGTTACTTCAGCAGCGTCTACCGAAACAGTAAAGGCTGTCCCCATTGATTCCGTATTGTTGTTAACCATTGGTACCAGTTCCAGTTCATCAAGTCGCTGTCCCTCTACAGGCATACAAACCAGACCACGGGCATGGGTTACCATAAAATTTACAGCTTCGGCAGTTACTTTTTCGGCTGCTATACCCACATCCCCTTCATTCTCCCGGTCCTCATCATCTACAACTACCACCATCCGCCCGTTCCGGATATCAGCAATTGCTTCTTCAATTGTACTAAACACTGTTTTTGCTTCGCCCATTATCAACGCCTTCTTTCCTCCACTGTTATTTTAGAAAGCCCTGTGCTTCCAGCAACTCCAGGCTTAGGCCGCTACGGGGCTGCTGGGCTGGAGCCGGGTTTAACAGTTTCTCCAGCTAGCGTGCCACCAAATCTACCTCTAGATTGACTTTGGCACCTGGTTCTTTAGTTCCCAGAATAGTTTTTTGGGCAGTATGGGGAATAATGCCAACTACAAATTCGTTTCCCTGCTGGCTAATTACGGTCAGGCTGGTGCCGTCAAGGCATACCGAACCTTTGGGGACAATATAACGTTCCAGACCGGCAGGAACAGCCAGAGTTAATTCCCAGGCTATGCCTACCTTGCGCCTGGAGGTAATTTCAACAACAGCATCAATATGGCCGCTGACCAGGTGTCCTCCGAGCCTCTGCCCCAACTGCAAAGCCCTTTCCAGGTTGACCCTGTCTCCGGCCTGCAGGTACCCCAGGTTTGTAACCCTTAAGGTTTCAGGCATAACCTCCGCTACCAGGGCAGAAGCTTGCAACTCTACCACTGTAAGGCAGGCCCCGTTAACAGCAATGCTGTCGCCGATTCGAGTGCCGTCAAGGACTTCCCGGGCAGCAACGGTTAAACGCGCCCCCTGGGAACCCTTCTCAATCCTGCGAACCGTACCTATCTCTTCAACCAGGCCGGTAAACATGACTCTCACCTTCTTTGCGCAGGTAAGCGCTAAGCATGACATCTTCACCGCAAGGCTCAACTGTTAAATTATCCAGCTGCCAGGCTTCCCCTGGAAGTGTCACTCCTTGACCGCCAACCGGACCAGGGGCTACAGTGCCACCAAATATCTTGGGAGCAATAAAAGCAATAATTTTATCAACTACCCCCGCAGCCAGAGCGCTAGCATTGACTTCAGCCCCACCCTCCACTAAAACGCTGGTAATATTACGCCGGGCCAGTTCTGCCAACAACGGCTGCCAGGCAACTCGCCCCGCTTCTGCCGGCAAAGTTAGCACTTCAACTCCCCGGTCAAGCAGTTGCTGCCGTGCTGACGCCGGTGCAGCTTCAGTCGTGGCAACCACAGTAGGCGCCACTGAATCCAGGTTAATAACCCTAGCCGTTAAAGGCAACCTTAAACGGCTGTCCAAAATTATTCGTACCGCGTCCCTGCCCCTACCCCCTGGCAGCCGAGTGGTAAGCAGGGGGTCATCCTTGAGAACCGTACCTATACCCACCAGGATAGCATCATGCTTGTCCCGGAGTTCGTGAACCCTGGTTCTGGAAGTCGGGCCGGTAATCCAGCGCGAAGCTCCGGTACGGGTAGCTATCTTGCCGTCCAGGGTCAAGGCCATTTTAAGGGTAACCCAGGGTAAACCTCGGCTGATAAATTTAGCAAAAGCCTCGTTCAAACGGCGCGCCTCTTCTGCCAGTAAGCCAATTTCTACCTTAATGCCAGCCTGGCGCAAAATGTCAAAACCTTTACCAGCGACCCCGGGGTTAGGGTCGGGCATTGCCGCTACAACCCGGTTTATACCGGCAGCTATAATTGCCTCTGTACAAGGAGGTGTACGGCCAAAATGACAGCACGGTTCCAGGGTAACATAAAGCGTACCTCCCCGGGCTGCCTCAGCTGCAGCCCGCAGAGCATGTATTTCAGCATGGGGTGTGCCGGCTCGCTGGTGGTAGCCTTCACCGACAACCCGGCCGTCACGAACAATAACAGCACCTACCGCAGGGTTGGGACTGGTTCGGCCAAGTCCCCTGGCAGCCAGTTCCAAAGCCCGGCGCATAAATTGAACATCGGTTGCCTCCACAATTTTGACTCCTTCGTAAATAGCTCTTGCGGTAATAAGGTTCAGCTGTCAACAATACATCAACGTAGATAATAAAATAACCCCGGAAATACTCCGGGGATTTACACGGGCAAATACATATAACCCCTCCTTCTCCCTTCCAGACTGTCACTGTCGGCCCCGTAATTGCAACGGGTCAACCTTTTTAAGGCTCGCGGGCTTTACCGCCGGTAAGGAATTGCACCTATCCCCGAAGGATTACTGTAATTATAAAACTACAACAAGCTAACGTCAAGAAGTTTCCATAATGCCAGCTGCCTGAATTAGACTGTTAACCGCTCCGATACGGTCAGGGCAGCCAAAGATAGCAGAGCCGGCGACCAGCACATTAGCCCCAGCCCGGCACACTAAAGCAGCAGTCTCAGGAGTAATACCTCCGTCGACCTGCAACAGGAGATTACGCTGCTCCTGCTTAAACCTTTGCGCCAGCGCTGCTATTTTAGGTAACACGGCCGGGATAAAGTCCTGGCCGCCAAAGCCGGGGTTCACGGTCATTAACAAAACCATATCAACTTCATCCAGGATATAATCCAGTACATAAAGAGGAGTAGCCGGGTTTAATGCTACTGCCGGTCTGCAGCCGGCGGTACGAATTTGCTGCAACACTCGGTGCAGGTGGATACAGGCCTCAGCATGCACTGTAATAATATCTGCACCGGCGCGGGCAAAAGGTTCAATAAAGTCCTGTGGCCGGGCCAGCATCAAATGAACATCAAAGACCAGCTTGCTCTTAGACCGCAAGGCTGCCACTGTAGCAGGCCCCATGGTCAGATTGGGCACAAAATGGCCATCCATAATGTCAAAATGCAGCCACTGGGCACCAGCCTCAGTCACCTGTTCTACTTCCTGCTGCAGGTTGGCGAAATCTGCTGCCAGCAGTGAAGGGGCGATAATAGTCAAGTTAATATCTCCTTTCGGCAGCGATAACTTCATTCAAAAAGGTCAGGTAGTGCTCATAGCGATGCCGGACGATTACCCCTTCTGCTACAGCTGCGGTAACAGCGCAGTCCGGCTCCCCTCGGTGCAGGCAGGTGTTGAAACGGCACTGTCCTAAGAAGGGTTCCATCTCCATGAAGTGACCGGCCACTTCTTCCCGGGTAATATCCTCCGGAATATGCAAACGGCTAAAACCGGGCGTATCGGCTACCCAACCTCCGGCACTAAGGCGGATTAATTCGGCATGGCGGGTTGTATGGCGACCCCGGCCGACTTTTTCGCTGATTTCTCCTATGGCCAGCTTTAGTTGAGGCTCCATAGCATTAAACAGGGACGACTTGCCCACCCCGGAAGGTCCTGCAAAAGTGCTAATCCGCCCTCTCAGGAGTTTTCTAAGCTCCTCAATGCCGCGACCGTCAACAGCACTGGTTATTAAACTCAGATATCCGATACGCTGATAAAGTTCAGGTAAATGAAGATATTTAGCCAATGCTATATCTGCTTTATTCCAGACCAAGACGGCTTTAAGGTCTTTAATACTAACCATAAACAACAGCCGGTCCAGTAGTTCCAGGTCAGGTGGTGGTTCGCTCAAAGTAAAAACAATAACCACCTGTTCTACATTGGCCACTGCCGGCCGTTCCAGGAGAGAAACCCGGGGCTTAATCGCTTCAATCACCCCTTTATCCTCTCCCAGAGCTACTATTTCCACCCTATCACCGGGAAGAAAATCGGTCTCTGTACGCCGGAAACGGCCCCTTAAGCGACAGGTCCATACCTTACCTTCACTTTCTACATAGTAAAATCCACCGTAACGGCGTAAAAGAATACCTTCCATCCATTCACCCCTAAGGCAAAGCCCGTTCGAAAATCAATTCATCATCGCGAAAAACCTGAAGGCTTCCCTGTCCGTAAAATGTAACGCGGGCATAAACCTCCTGCCCCGGATTCTGGGTCTGGTTTAACTCCTCCCGGCTGCCCCGGGCATCACTAATGACAATCCTGACAATATGGGTTTCATCATCGGGCGCCGGTGGTATGGTCACATCCATTTCCCGCTTATCCGGTCCTGGACCTTGACTAACTACGATGTCAACGTTGCTTCCCTGCAGCACACTGGTTCCTGCCGCGGGATTTTGTTCTATAACTACATTTGGTAAATGTTCTTCACTGCGACCGTAGGTAAGGGCACCCTGTTGCAACTTTGCTTCGGCTAATAGTTGCTGAGCTTCAGTTAGGGTGTGCCCAACCAGTTTAGGTACCGTTACAAACTGGGGTTCAGGTCCTTTGCTGATAATTAGCCTGACTTCCGTTCCCTCAGGCTGGGTGCTGTTACCGGGCGGGTTCTGTTCCACTACTGAACCGGCCGGTATATTGGGATGAAATACCTTTAGAGAATCGCTTAACACATTAAACCCAGCATTTTCCAGGGTCAAACGGGCTTCCCGTTCAGTATAGCCTATAACGCTGGGAACGTCGAGCATGCGGCTACCCCGACTGACTATAAGATCTACCACCCTGCCCCGCCGTACCTCTTCACCGGCGGCAGGATTCTGGTCCATAACTTCCCCGGCCGGAATAGTATTATCATACTGCCTGGCCACCACTTGACCACGTAAACCTGCAGCCTCTAGGAGTTCTAGGGCCTTGTCCTCAGTCATCCCTACCACCGAAGGTACCTGCGTCTCTCCCACCAGCAGAAAATAACGGAAGCCTGACCAGAGCCCTGCAGCAGCCAGGCCAAAAAACAACAGCGTCAATACAATCCAGGCCCACACCCGGGGCCGGCGCGCCTTAGCCGGATTAATCTCGGAAGCATCAATAGCCGGCAATTCCCGGGTGGCAAAACTTTCCTCAGTTAAAACCCTTTTTACCGTTTCCAATTCGGCGTGTAGGGCTACGGCTGATTGATACCGCCTGTCAGGGTCCTTCTCCAGAGTACGCATCACAATCCGTTCCACAACCGGCGGTACGTCAGGGTTTATTTCCCGTAATGGCCGGGGTAACTCTTGTAAATGTTTAATTGCTACTGCTACCGGGGTATCTCCTTGAAAAGGAAGCTGGCCGGTAAGCATCTCATAGAGAACAATACCAAAGGAATAAATATCGGCAGCTGTCCCCGTAACCCCACCTCGGGCTTGCTCCGGCGAAATATAGTGAACTGATCCTACCATTGTGCCGTTATAAGACATGGTGGCTTCATTAACCGCCTGGGCAATGCCAAAATCAGTCACTTTTACTCGCCCGTTTTTGGTAATCAGGATATTATGCGGCTTTATGTCCCTGTGAATAACATCGTTTTCATGGGCATGTTCCAGGGCACTGCATATCTGCTGGGCTATATCTATCGCTTGCAGGGGAGGCAAAGGAGCTTCCTTCGAAACGAGTTCTTTAAGCGTCGAACCTTCAACATACTCCATAATCAGGTAATGAAGGCCGTTATCCTGACCTACATCGTAGATACTTACAACATTTGGATGGGACAACTTAGCAACTGCCTTGGCCTCATTTTCAAACCTGCTCAAAAAGTCCTTGTCACTGGCATACTGTTCCCTCAAAATCTTGATGGTTACATTGCGGTGCAACAGGCGATCCTGGCCACGGTAAACCCGGGCCATGCCTCCGCCTCCCAATTCGCTTACTATTTCATAGCGACCTTCCAGGATTTTACCAATCATCTATTTCACCGCCTCAAAGCTGCCGCCATAATTTCACGGGCAATAGGTGCTGCCACCACGCCTCCTGAACCGGCATTCTCTACTACTACAGCTACCGCTAGCTGCGGGTCATCTGCAGGGGCAAAAGCAACTAGCCAGGCATGTGCTGCGCCACCGGGGTTCTGTGCCGACCCGGTTTTGGCAGCTACCTGCACCCCGGGTAATGCTGCGGCTGTAGCCGTACCCTCATTTACTGTCACTACCATCGCTTCTGTAAGGGCTGCTACGACCTCTGCACCGGCAACAATCTTTAAGGGCCGGAATCGATACTGCCAGACTGGCTGCCCTTCAGCAGAGCTTATTCCGGCTACCAGATAAGGTTGCATCATTATACCCCGGTTAGCTATCGCTGCCGTAACCAGAGCCATTTGCAAAGGCGTAGCCAAAACCTCTCCCTGGCCAATAGAACTTTCAGCCAGCATATTAGCATCCATTTGTTCCGGCACCTGCGATAACTCTAGAGGCAGATCAAAATCCTGAGAACGGCCAAAACCAAACCTGGCTGCTGCCTCTTTAAACCGTTCTGCTCCGGTTTCCAGGGCCAGACTGGCAAAAGTAACATTGCAAGATTGCTTTACTGCGCCCTGAAAATCAATTTCGCCATGGGCCCGGGGACAGGTTAACTGCCAGCCCTCAACTTCCAGGCAACCGGGACAATAATACCGCCTGTGAAGAATACCGGGATCTGCTTCCAGAGCGGCAGCAGCTGTTACTAATTTCAGAATTGAACCGGGGGGATAAAGTCCCTGGACGGCCCGATTTAAAAGGGGGCTGCCGGCCTGGGGAGCATTTATCTCTTCCCACTGCTCTTCCAGATAGTTGGGATCAAAGGTAGGGCTGCTGGCCAGCACCCGCACCGCCCCGGTTCGCGGTTCAATGGCAACCACCGCCCCGCGCCTACCAGCCAGCAAATTAGCAGCCAGTTGCTGCCACTCAGCGTCTAGGGTAAGGTGTAAATCATTGCCCCTGGCAATCTCCCCTGTCAGGCGTGAGCCTTCATTTATGAAACGTTGCCAGCCGTTCAGTCCCAATAAATCCCCTGCGCGACTGGCTTCCAGGCCGCTATTGCCATAGCGTTCCGAAACATAGCCTACCACTGCTGCGGTAGCCGCACCATACGGGTATTGGCGCCGGAAACTTCCTTCAACTCCTGTCGTGCTGGCCAGTACGCGTCCGGCCCGATCATAAATGGTGCCTCGCTGCGTATTTTTTTCCACCAGTGTCAGGCGGGGGTTTAAGGGGCTTAAATAAAGTTTTTCCCCGGCATAAGCTTGAATATAGGTTAAATAGGCCATCAGGATGATAAATGCTACACTTACAACAGCAGCAAGGCGGCGCACCCCACTTTTCATAGGTTTACCCTCCGGCCGGCAGCACTGACATTAAGCAAAAAACCCAGCGTCAAATAGCTAATGATCAGAGAACTACCGCCATAACTGATAAAGGGCAAAGTTACCCCCGTTAAAGGTAATAATTTGCTGACGCCAGCCATGATAACCAGAGCCTGTATCGTTATCAGTATTGTGAGCCCCCCGGCCAGCAAAACCCCCTTTTCTTCAGGGGCATTAAAAGCAATCCGGAAACCTTGCAATGCCAGTATTAAATAGAGCATTATAATGCCCAGGCTGCCAAGTAACCCCATTTCCTCAGCCATAGTAATAAAAATAAAGTCAGTTGCCACTGCCGGTATTAAGTGGGAATAACCCAGGCCCAGGCCGGTACCGACAATGCCCCCGCTGCCCAGAGCGATCAGGGCCTGGACAATCTGATAACCTGCCCCGTAGTAATCCGCCCAGGGATTGAGCCAAATTTCAATGCGGGTACGCAGATAGGGGTAGAAAACAAACGCCTGGGCAGCCCCCAAAGCAAACAGGCCACCTCCAATTATTACATAACGCAATCTGCCAGCTGCCAGATATAACATTGCCAGAAAAGTTGCCAGTAAAATCAAGGCCGAACCTAAATCGCGCTGCATGACCAGCAACAACATGGCTACAATAATAACGGCAATCATGGGGCCCCAGGTATGTAAACCAGCCCCATGGACCAATAACTCTCTCCTGTCACTTAAATAACCGGCCAGGTACATCACCATCAACACCTTGACCGCTTCTACCGGCTGCAGCTGAAAGGAGCCCAGAGATAACCACCTAACAGCGCCGCCGACACGCGTCCCTAACAGCAAGGTAATAACTAAAAAGAATAGGCCCAGCGACAAAAAAAGGTAAGGGTATTGTTCCAGCTGCTGGTAATCGCGAAACCCCAGAGTAACTATCAGCAGCACCAGCAAACCCAGCATAGTCCAGATAATCTGGCGATAGGCAAGACCACTGTCCAAACGAAATAAAAAGGTCAGCCCCAAAGCTGTTAACACAGCTGCCAGGGGCAGAAGGTACTGATTACCTTCGTGCTGCGTAGCTCTTAAAATATAATGGACGCCCCAGAAGCCCGCTAGGAGAAGGGTCAGGGCATACGCCGGCTGCCAGTCAAGGTCAGTACTACCAAACACCGTTATATACGCATATCCTGCGACTAAAATTAAAGAAGGCCAGAGTAGCAAAACCTGCTCCTGTTTCCGGTTTGCGTAACGGCCATTCTTACTCATACAGAGCCAACACCACCGTTATATTGTCCGGGCCGCCCCGTTTCAAGGCCAGTTCTAGCAGTTCCTGGGTTGCCCGTTTAAGCTCCGGGTTGCAAGCAATAATGGTCTGAATTTCAGCATCAGAAATGACCTCGTAAAGACCGTCAGTACATAATAATAGCCGGTCTCCGGGTTTTAGCTCCAGCTCCAGGTTATCGACCTCCACGCTTTTTTCCGTACCCAGAGCCCGGGTAAGCACGTTACGTCGGGGGTGGTGGCGGGCTTCGTCAAGGGTCAGGCTGCCGCAACGTACCAGTTCACCCACATATGAATGGTCATCAGTCAAGTGCTGTAACCGCCCCTCGCGATACAGGTAAGCCCGGCTGTCACCGATATGTACTAAAAACCCTTTATTCCCTACTACCCGAATAGCAGTGAGCGTTGTGCCCATACCTTCCTGCTCCTGGTTGGAAAGGGAGGAACGGAATACCGTTTCGTTAGCCACAGCCGTCGCAGCCATCAGCCCTGCTAGCGGGTCATCTGCGGGTCTGTCAAGTAACCTTTCCCGCAATGTGTTTAAGGCCAGGTGGCTGGCAACTTCCCCGGCCTGATGCCCCCCCATACCATCAGCCACTGCTATAAGCCCCATTTCCAGGTCCAAAATATAATAATCTTCATTACCGGGCCGCACCAGGCCGGTATGGGAAATGGCCTCGGCTAGCATCTTCCCACCCCACTTTAAAGGTTACACCACCAATGACAACTATATCGCCAGGCCGTAAATTATGCGGGCCGGTCAATAACTTCTTATTAACAAAGGTGCCGTTGGTACTACCCAAATCGCGCAGCTGCCATTTCTCCCCTGCACGGGTAATAACAGCATGGTAAGCTGAAACATGGCTGTCATTAATACAGAGGTCATTACTGCTGTCGCGACCAATAGTAGTATTTTCGCCAAGAATATACTTTTCTCCTTTTTTTAGGCCACCATTTTTATCTTTAATGACAGTTAAAAAGAGTCGCCCTCCCTTAGAGCGACAATCACCAGACCCCAGTTCCAGGTACATCAGCCGCAGTATATGCCACAGGAACAGGTAGATAAACAAGACAAAGACAAACCTTAACCCTATCAGCAACAGTTCAAGCAAAATTACCACCTATCCCTGCTAACCAGTTTCTAGTTTCAACACCGTACTGCCCACTTGAAAACTATCACCAGGATTAAGAAAAGCTCGCTCTACCTTTTCCCCGTTAACAAGGACACCGTTACGGCTGCCCAGATCCGTCACTAATATCCGATCATGGCTTTGTTCTAACAGGCAATGCCGACGCGACACCTTTTTATCAGTAAGGACAAAATCACAGGCTGGTTGTCGGCCCAAAGTATGTTTACCAGGCCGCACCAGAAAACTGCGACCTTTATCAAAGCCAGCAATAACTGTTAACTTGTAAACGGTCTGCGGCGGTGCTTTTAGGTCTGCATCCACTGCCGGAAAGACCAAGGTATTGCCTTCTTCGGGGCTAGAAGTTTCATTCTCTTCAAGCCGGGCTTCTTCCATGCGGGCATGAATCCAGATCTCCCCCGGTTCCAGTTCTTCGTCTAACTCCAGTTCAACCCGCGGCTCGCCAACCATGGTAAAATTCTGCTCCTCCGCTTTTTTGCGTAGATAATCTGCCAGCTCTGTCGCCAGGGATTTTTCAAACGCCGACAGGCGTTGAAAATCTTTAGGGTTTATATTCACCAGGTAAACATTAGGCACATATACATTATTAACGCTTATCGTTCGCTGGGCAAGCATTTTTTGGGCTAATTTTTTCGCAATTTCGACCGGTTGTAAAGGGACAGCTTTACCCCTATGAAATAAACCCTCAAAAAAACGTTGTAAAAAACGTTCTTTTTTCTCCAGCCAGTCCATCAAAACACCTCCTGGCTTAATTATTCCGCGTTAGTCATTTCCAACCCCTGCCAATATTATGATAGAAGCAATGCCATTATATACCACTAAAACCGGATAATAAGGGATTGCTTTATTTATTTAACAATATCAGCTATTTTTCACTTTCAGCAAGCGAGCCATAAAGAAGCCGTCCGTGCCATGCCGCTGCGGCAAAAACTGCAACCATCCCTTTTCTGCAGTAGCTCGCAGATCCTCCGGTATCACTGGCAAATGCACAGCTACTAACTTGAAACCTTTTACCCTGGCCAGAAACTGCTCAATAACATGCTGGTTTTCTTCCGGCGCCAGCGAGCAGGTACTATAAAGCAAAATCCCCCCAGGTTTCAGAGCCGGGCTGGCCCCCAGCAGAATTTCTAGTTGTATTTTGGCCAATTCCCGGGTTTGG
>JAAYGJ010000188.1 GCA_012727745.1 Clostridia bacterium
GGCCTCAGGGCTGGATACGGATATGATCATCAAAGAGCTGATGCAAGCGGAGCGGATACCGGTTGATAAGCTTTACCAGCAGAAGCAGATTATCCAGTGGCAGCAAGAAGATTACCGGGAGCTAAACAGGAGTTTCCTCGCTTTTCGCAATACCGTTTTTGATATGAGGCTGCAGGGTGCCTATTTGAGCAAAAAGGTGAACAGCAGCAATGAGAATGTCCTTAAAGTAAGCGCTACAACCGCGGCGGCTGAAGGCATCTATGAGCTGGGCATCAAGCAACTGGCCCGGGGCGCGATGGTCATCAGTGCAGAAGCAGTGGCTGAAGAGAGCGAGGTCTCGGCAGACGGCACAATTCGCACTCTAACCCTGGCGGAGCAGTTCGGCCTTGAGGATGAAATCGTTTTTACCCTTGAAGGGATGCGTGACGGAGAAAACGGCTATAAACAGTCCGGCGAGATTGTCATCAAGCCGGAGGATACTATTTACACCCTGGTGGCCAAAATCAACGACGCGAGTGCGGCTGCGCAGCTGGGGATCAGGGCCAGCTATGACAGTGTTAATAACTTGTTTGTAATAACCAGCACTACTACCGGCGCTGACCAGCATATAGCCATTAAAGAAGCCGGAGGGACAAATTTTTTTAGCGACAGTTTAAAGATGAAGTCCTTTACCAGCGACGGCCTGGATGCGGAAATTACCTTAAACGGTTCCGATAATGTTTACCGGATGCCTGCCAACTCATTTTCCCTGCTGGGCATGTCCTTTGAGCTCAAAGAAGGGCCCGCCGACCCGGCCAACCCCATCAAAGTAACGGTTGCCGTCAGCAAGGATATTGATGGGGTTCTGAACAAAATTAAAGATTTTATTAGCGCTTATAATGATCTGCTGGCAAAAGTTAATGAGAAGCTGGCAGAAAAACGATATTATGATTACCCGCCCCTTACTGAGGAACAAAAAAAAGAAATGAGCGAGCGGGAAATTGAGCTGTGGGAGGAAAAGGCCCGCAGCGGCCTGTTAAAATCGGATCGGCTGCTGAGCGATCTTGTTAGCCGCTTGCGCTTAACTATGGCGGCCGTCATTCCGGACTTGGGCGGCAGTTATACCAGCCTCGTGGCCTTGGGCATAAATACTGCCAACTACTACGAGGGCGGCAAGCTGCATATAGACGAAAGCAAACTGCGCCAGGCTCTGGAAAATGATCCAGAGGCGGTGATGGCCCTTTTTACCAGGGCAGCAGACGACTATGACCGGAAGGGCGTAGCCCACCGGCTCTACGATGAAGTGAACAGGGCCATCAGCATTATTTCCGAGCGGGCAGGCCGGGACTGGGATTCCGAGGGGTCAGATATGAGCTTTTTGGGCCTGCGCCTGCGGGAGCTGGATCAACAAATTTACCGCAGCGAAGAGCGCCTGCGGCAAGTAGAGGAACGTTACTGGCGTCAGTTTACCATGCTTGAAAAAGCTATCAGCCGGATGAACAGCCAGAGTGCCTGGCTGGCGCAGCTGTTTAACCAGGGCCAGGGCTAAGCGTTAAAGAGGCAAAAGGCAAGTGTTGCTCCCCCGCGGAGCGTAGCCTTGCCTTGTGAACCATAATAAGGATAAACAGAGGAGGCCGCGATAATGGCAGATGTAAACCCCTATCAGGCTTACTTGCAGAATACAGTAATGATGGCAAATCATAAAGAACTGCCGGCCCTGCTCTACGACGGGGTCTTGAAATTCCTGGGCCGGGCCCAAAAGGCCATTGAAGCCGGCGAGGTGCCTGCTGCCCATGAAGCCCTGATCCGGGCCCAGGAGATAATAAACCATTTGCATGCTACCCTGGACCGCAATTACGAAATCAGTGCCGACCTGGCTGCTATTTATGAATACTGCCTGCGCCGTTTGGCCGAAGCCAACCTGAAAAAAGACGCAGCCATTGTTGCTGAAGTGGCGGAGTTAATTAAGGATCTGGCTTCCACCTGGCGCCAGGCGATGGCCAGGGTCGGCACTAATGGGGCGGCTTCAGGTGGGAGCTAAGGCATACCGGCTGCTGGCGGAGAAAAAAAGACTCTGGCAGGAGTTTTATCAACTGACGCTGGACCAGGCGGAATTGCTTGCCCCTGACAGAGGGGCTGAGCTGCTGCAACTGCTGGACCGCAAAGACGACTGCATTAAGGCTCTGGCAGAATTAGAGGAGCAACTTGCAAAGGAGGGGGGCAGTGCCGCTGCTGAAGGGGAAATAAACAAACTGGAGCAGGAGATTTACGAGTTGATTGAAGCCTGCCGTCAGGCCGATGCGGCTAACCGCCAGAAAATAAACGACTGTTACCGGGAATTAAAACAGCGCTTGGAACATTTGCAGACCGGCAGGCGAGCAGTTAGCGGTTACAATAAAGCCCTGGGAGCTAAGAAAGGCTATTTTGTTGATATCAACCGCTAGGATCTCCCCGGCATTGCCGGCAGCGGTCTTTGGTTAGTTCAAACCAAGAAAATATATTTTATTTTTTAATGGAAGGAGGGATGCTAAAAGTGCAAATTGACGGAGTGGACCCGCTGGTTATTAACGAGGTGCTGAGTCAAACGGCCAGGTCGCAGGTACAAAGTAGCAAGGGCATTAAAATTACCGGTGAACGCAATGAGCGGGGAGAACAGCAGCAGTCCCAGGAGCATTTGGAGCGGTCGGTTGAGCAATTAAACCATACTGCCGAGGCTTTTAATATTGAGTTGCGTTTTAAGCTTGGGGAAGAAAATAATGAGATTTATGTTTATGTTGTTAACACTACCGAGGGCAAGATTATCCGCCGCATTCCTCCTGAGACCTTGCTGGAAGCGGCCTCCCGGATGCAACAAATGGTAGGTTTAATACTGGACGCTTTGATTTAGAGTCATAGCAAGCAAAATGAATGGGTAGGTGTAAAAGGGGGGCAGCTGTGGTGCAACGTTTTGAGATTACCAAACTTTCCAGCCGGGGCCAGGTTGTTATTCCTAAAAATATACGGGAAAAATTGGCCTGGCTGGCAGGAGACCATCTGGCAGTGGAAGTTCAGGAA
>JAAYGJ010000189.1 GCA_012727745.1 Clostridia bacterium
AACTACCGGAAGGGGTAGAGATGGTAATGCCCGGCGACAACATCCGCATGGATATCGAACTTATTACGCCCATTGCTATTGAAGAGGGTTTAAGGTTTGCTATTCGTGAGGGTGGTCGCACAGTAGGCGCCGGTGTGGTCACCGGAATTAACGAATAATCAGTATTAACCGGCGGGGCTTTTCTGAATTATAACAGCTGGCTGGTCTAAATGGCATTGACAGGGGATTGTATTTGTGGTAGATTAACAGAGCGTTTAATCTGGCAGATGGCCTGCGCCTTTGGCAAGGGTCATATGTCTTTGCCCGAGAAATAAGGGCAATGGGTGGATGGGGCAGGCGCCTGCCAAGGCAGCTGCGGTAACTAATCCCCTACTTATGCATACAGGAGGTGGCCGGAGTGCGGGTTGGGATTACCCTGGCTTGTACCGAATGTAAACGGCGCAATTATATAACGACTAAGAACAAGAAAAATGATCCGGATCGTATTGAGCTGAAAAAGTATTGCAGTTACTGTGGTAAACATACCGCGCATAAAGAAACGAAATAGGATAGGAGTATTCAAATGGCGGCCAAGACTGTAAGCAAGACAGCCAGCAAAGGAAGTATTCCCGAAAGGATTACCAAGTTCGTTAAAGGGGCTATGAGTGAGTTAAAAAAAGTCCACTGGCCAACCCGCCGCGAATTGGTAGTCTATACGATTGTAGTTTTGGTTGCGGTGCTTATCGTGTCAGCTTTGCTATGGGTATTTGATTCGCTTTTTAGCTTTTTGCTCAGCAAGCTTATAATTAGAGGTTAAAATGGAGAAGCAGTGGTATGTGATTCACACTTATTCCGGATATGAGAACAAGGTAAAAGCCAACCTGGAAAAACGCGTTGAATCTATGAACATGGGTGATAAGATTTTTCGCGTTATTGTGCCTACGGAAGATGAGGTACAAATTAAGGATGGCAAGCGCAAAATTACTAAGCGTAAGGTATATCCGGGTTATGTTATGGTAGAGATGATCTTGACAGATGCTTCCTGGTATGTGGTCCGCAACACCCCGGGAGTAACCGGTTTTGTTGGTAGCGGCAACAAACCTATCCCTTTGCAGGAAACAGAAGTCAAGCAAATATTACAGACAATGGGCGTGGAAGAACCGCGACCGCGAATTGACGTGGTTATTGGCGAAAACGTCCGGGTAATCAGCGGGCCCTTTGAAAATTTTATTGGTACCATTGAAGAAATCCAGCCTGATAAGGGCAAACTGAGAGTCCTTGTGTCCATGTTTGGCCGGGAAACGCCCATTGAATTGGATTTCAGCCAGATAGAAAAAATAAGCTAACGGGGAGGTGTTGGGATTGGCCAAAAAAGTAGCAGCTATAATCAAACTGCAGGTTCCAGCCGGCAAGGCTACTCCAGCTCCCCCGGTAGGTCCGGCTCTGGGTCAGCACGGTGTCAACATTATGGCATTTGTAAAAGATTTTAATGACCGCACAGCTGCACAGGCAGGTCTAATCATTCCGGTGGAGATTACCGTCTTTGAGGACCGTTCTTTTACCTTTATCACCAAAACACCACCGGCAGCTGTCTTGCTGAAAAAAGCGCTGGGGATAGAAACAGCTTCCGGTGAGCCAAACCGCAAAAAAGTAGGCAAGGTATCAAGGGAAAAAATAAGGGAAATTGCCGAATTAAAAATGAAAGACTTAAATGCTACCACTGTTGAAGCAGCCATGCGCATGGTTGAAGGGACTGCCCGGAGCATGGGCGTGGAAATAGAGGCTTAATCTTTTACTGGTGGGAGGAGCAATCCGCTAGCACCACGAGGAGGAATGAATAATAATGCCAAAACATGGAAAGAAATATCAGGAAGCCAGCAAGCTGGTCGATAGACAGCAGCTCTATGAACCGTCCGAGGCATTCGCTCTTTTGAAACAAACGGCAACGGCCAAATTTGACGAAACCGTTGAGGTTGCAGTTAAGCTTGGCGTGGATCCCCGCCATGCTGACCAACAGGTCAGGGGCACGGTGGTTTTACCTAATGGTACCGGTAAAACCCGGCGGGTGCTGGTGTTTACCAAAGGGGAAAAGATTACGGAAGCTGAGGAGGCCGGAGCTGATTTCGTAGGCGGCGAAGATCTCGTCGAGAAAATTCAAGGTGGCTGGCTTGATTTTGATGTGGCTATTGCTACCCCGGATATGATGGGAGTAGTAGGTAAACTAGGCCGTATTCTGGGTCCGCGGGGGCTAATGCCTAACCCTAAAACAGGGACGATTACTATGGATCTGGCCAGGGCTATCAAGGAAGTTAAAGCCGGCAAGATCGAGTTTCGGGTAGATAAAACTTCGATCGTTCATGCCCCGATTGGCAAAATCAGTTTTGCCACTGAAAAATTACAGGAAAATTTTCAGGCCCTGATAGATGCGTTAATCCGGGCCAAACCGGCTGCTGCCAAAGGCCAGTATTTAAAAAGTATTACCCTGTCATTGACTATGGGTCCAGGTATCAAGGTCAATCCTTTAAGAGCCACAAAGTAAACGACTTTAAGCAACAAATTTAGCCCTGTATAGGGGTGTTTACACCGGACAAAAATTAATAATTTTGATTTACCGTAGACAGCAGGAGCTCTCTGAGCTTAAACATTCCTGCCGAGGTAGGCTGTAATTAACCTTTATGGTTGATTATCCTCCCCCTCGTATGTTTACGAGGGATTTTATTTTAGCAAACAGGGGGTGAAATAATGAACATACAACGGCAAGCTAAAGTAGCAGCTGTGGCTGAATTAAAAGAAAAGATGGGCGCTTCGGTGACCTTTATCTTAACCGACTACCAGGGACTAAATGTGGCCGAGATCACCAAGTTGCGCCGTAAGCTAGGGGAAGCAGCAGTAGAATACCGGGTTGTCAAAAACACATTAGCCAGCAGGGCGGCCCGCGAGCTGGGACTGGAAGGATTGGAACCTTTTTTAGAAGGGCCGACAGCTATAGCTTTTAGCAGTGAAGATCCCGTAGCCCCGGCCAAAATATTATCAGAAGCAATGAGCGCCAACAAAACTTTAAAAATAAAAGCCGGTGTATTAGAGGGCAGAATTATAGGCTTAGACGACATCAAAGCCTTAGCTGATTTGCCGTCACGGGAAGAGCTTCTGGCCCGGGTAGTAGGTGGTTTCCAGGCTCCGCTGTACGGCCTGGTCAATGTCCTGGCAGGCAATTTGCGCAACCTGGTCAATGTTTTGGATGCTATTCGCAAACAAAAAGAAGAGGCAGCCTAATTTATATTAAAAGATATTAGGCCAAACATGACGGCAACATTGCCAGCAAAAACACATTATCGCAGCTTAGAACTTTCAATCTGAAACTGGCGACGCCAGTTTCTCCGGGTTTCTCCTATCTTACCCCTCACATTTATTATTAAGAAGGAGTGGAGCAATACAATGAGCAAGGTCCAAGAGATTATTGAAATTGTTAAGGGCATGAGTGTGCTGGAACTATCTGAACTGGTCAAGGCATTAGAAGAAGAGTTCGGCGTTAGCGCTGCTGCCCCGGTGGCTATGGCGGTAGCTCCTGGCGCTGCTGCTGCCCCGGCTGAGGCAGCGGCTGAGGAACAGACAGAATTCGATGTCATTCTCAAAGCTGTTGGAGACAAGAAAATCAACGTGATCAAAGTAGTTCGCGAAATCACGGCCCTGGGACTGAAAGAGGCTAAGGAACTGGTCGACTCAGCACCCAAACCGGTTAAAGAAAAGATCGGCAAAGAAGAGGCTGAAGCGATTAAGGCCAAGCTGGAAGAGGCCGGCGCTACTGTAGAATTAAAATAATCTATCAAGCTAGGCGTAGCTGGGGATATATATTCCCCAGCTACAGTGTCTTCAGGTATAATTGCCCCTATATTTAGATACGATAAATTGTCTGGCGTTTCCGGGGTGAACACCTAAAACCCCTTTCTTTGGCAATCCCCAAAATAATCTTCGTTATTATTTTGACACGCAAAAAGATTTCTTCTCTCATAGTGACATTTTCTCAGTCCCCTTACAGGGTGACAATATCACTGTCCGGTAACAAACTGGTAGAATTTGTTGACATTCAAAACGCTCTATGATAACATGTTATATTGCCATTAGTTGTGCTTAAATGATAAAAATACGGCAATAATAGGTAACAGAACATTACGGACAAAAGCGAGGTTCAAAGTACCTTGCTTTTGAATTCTTGTAGGGGGGTCAGCCATGGCATATCCGGTTAAGGTCGGAACCAGGGAGCGGTGGACCTTTGCCAAAATTAGCGAGACCTTGGAGTTGCCTAATCTTATCGAGATCCAGCGCAACTCTTATCGGTGGTTCATCGAGGAAGGCCTGGGAGAAATTTTTCATGATGTATCCCCGATAAAGGACTTTACTGGCAACTTAGTGCTGGAATTTGTCGATTACTCTCTCGGTGAACCCAAGTATTCAGAAGAGGAATGCAAGGAAAGGGATATGACCTTTGCAGCTCCTTTAAGAGTCAAGGTGCGCTTGATAAATAAAGAGACCGGTGAAGTTAAAGAACAAGAGGTCTTTATGGGCGACTTTCCCTTGATGACAGAAAAAGGCACTTTAATTATCAATGGTGCTGAGAGAGTTGTTGTCAGCCAACTGGTACGTTCACCCGGCGTTTATTTTGTTGAAAATGTTGAGGCTAACGGCACCAAAGTATACACTGCAACCTTGATTCCTAACCGGGGTGCATGGCTGGAGTTTGAAACGGATAACACTGAAAGCATCTATGTGCGCATTGACCGTACCCGTAAACTCCCGGTAACGGTTTTATTACGGGCGCTGGACAACTATACCAATGCACAAATTCTGGAGCTATTCGATTACAATGTATACATCCAGAATACCCTGGAAAAGGATAACACTGATTCTACCGAGGAGGCGCTGGTAGAAATCTATAAACGCCTGCGTCCAGGCGAACCGCCGACAGTTGATAGCGCCCGCAACCTTTTAGAATCGTTATTTTTTGATCCCAAACGTTATGACCTGGCTAATGTCGGCCGCTATAAGCTTAATAAAAAACTGGGGCATGGCGTTCTAACCCGAGAAGTAAATGGCCGCGAAGAGTATATCCGCTGCCTTGCTAGAGAGGATATTATTCACGTTATTAAATATCTACTGCGGCTGATAGATGGCGAAGTCAAGGCCGATGATATTGATCACCTGGGCAATCGCCGCCTCCGTTCAGTCGGAGAGCTGTTACAGAACCAGTTCCGTATTGGCCTGGCCCGTATGGAACGGGTAGTAAGGGAACGTATGACTATCCAGGATGTTGATGCTATTACGCCTCAAGTATTAATTAATATTCGGCCTGTAGTAGCGGCTATCAAAGAATTTTTCGGTTCGAGCCAGCTATCGCAGTTTATGGACCAGACCAATCCTTTGGCTGAACTTACCCACAAGCGGCGGTTATCAGCTCTGGGTCCGGGAGGTTTATCCCGGGAACGGGCCGGTTTCGAAGTTCGCGACGTACATCCCTCTCACTATGGTCGCATGTGTCCCATTGAGACTCCTGAAGGCCCCAATATTGGCTTAATCGGTTCCATGAGTACCTATGCCCGCATTAACGAGTTTGGCTTTATTGAAACCCCTTATCGCAGGGTGGACAAGGAAACCGGGGTTGTCACTGAACAAATTGATTACCTTACTGCTGATGAGGAAGACAATTACGTTATCGCTCAGGCCAATGAGCCATTGGATGAGAACGGCCGCTTTGTGAAGAAAAGGGTTAATGTCCGCTATGGTGATGAGGTATTAGCAGTACCGCCTGACAGGGTTGACTATATGGACGTGTCCCCCAAACAAATGGTCAGTGTCGCTACCGCCCTGATACCTTTTCTGGAACACGATGATGCCAACCGGGCCTTGATGGGTGCTAACATGCAGCGCCAGGCAGTCCCTCTCTTGCGCACTGAGGCACCGCTTATTGGTACAGGTATGGAATGGCGGGCAGCCCGCGATTCCGGAGTGGTTGTTCTAGCTAATAACAGCGGCATAGTAGAAAAAGTTACCGCCTGCGAAATTGAAATACGTACTAATGACGGCAGATTGGATAAGTATCGCCTGCAAAAATTTGTTCGTTCCAACCAGGGCACCTGTATTAACCAGAAGCCTATTGTTCGTAAAGGGGACTATGTTGAGGCAGGTCAGGTTATAGCTGACGGCCCTTCTACGGAGCAGGGCGAACTGGCGCTGGGGCGCAATATTTTGGTGGCTTTTATGACCTGGGAAGGTTATAACTATGAGGACGCGATTCTTATCAGTGAAAGACTGGTCAAAGACGATATTTTTACTTCGGTTCATATAGAAGAATACGAATGCGATGCCCGTGACACTAAACTGGGGCCAGAAGAGATAACGCGGGATATTCCTAATGTAGGGGAAGATGTTTTAAAAGACTTGGATGAACGGGGCATAATACGTATTGGTGCTGAAGTACGCCCCGGAGATATCCTTGTAGGTAAAGTAACTCCCAAAGGCGAAACCGAGCTAACTGCTGAAGAACGCCTGTTGAGAGCTATTTTTGGTGAAAAGGCCCGCGAGGTGCGAGATACTTCTTTGCGGGTGCCTCACGGGGAATCAGGTATAATTGTAGACGTCAAAGTGTTTTCTCGCGAAAATGGCGATGAGCTGGCCCCTGGGGTTAACGAGCTAGTGCGCGTTTATGTGGCTCAGAAACGTAAAATCTCGGTGGGTGACAAGATGGCCGGCCGCCATGGCAACAAGGGCGTTATTTCCCGTATCTTGCCGGAAGAAGATATGCCCTTTTTACCCGACGGCACCCCGATTGATATTGTTTTGAATCCTCTGGGTGTGCCTTCCCGGATGAATTTGGGGCAAATCCTGGAAACCCACTTGGGCTGGGCAGCCCGGGAGCTGGACATCCGCATTGCTACTCCGGTATTTGACGGTGCCTCGGAAAAAGAAATAAAGGAAATGCTTATCAAAGCAGGACTCCCGGAGTCAGGCAAAACCATTCTCTACGATGGCCGTACCGGTGAACCTTTTGACCGGCCGATTACGGCAGGCGTTTTGTACATGTTAAAATTAGCGCACCTGGTTGACGATAAAATTCACGCCCGTTCTACCGGACCTTATTCGCTGGTAACTCAGCAGCCTTTGGGCGGTAAAGCTCAGTTTGGTGGCCAGCGATTTGGGGAGATGGAAGTATGGGCCCTGGAGGCTTATGGTGCTGCATATACGCTTCAGGAGATATTAACCGTCAAATCAGACGACGTGGTGGGCCGGGTTAAGACTTATGAAGCTATTGTTAAAGGCGAGAACGTGCCAGAGCCAGGGGTGCCGGAATCTTTCAAGGTGTTGATTAAAGAATTGCAAAGCCTGGGGCTGGATGTAAAAGTATTATCGGAGGAAAACGAGGAAATAGAAATTAAGGAAGACGAAGAGGATATTGCTGAATCAGCACAGGAACTGGGTTTGGAAATCCAGGGTCAAGAGGAAGAGAAGGAAAGGGAGATTGTTAAAGAAAGCGAAGCGGAAGACGATTCTGATACAGAACCAGACGATATTGAACCTGAAGAATTAGAGTTAGAAGACGGCGAAGACGAGTCCTTGCCAATTCCATTTCCTGTTGATGAATTTGGCGATTTTGATGAAGTTGGCGCCGATGAAGAATAAATTCTGGTCTTCAATGGGGGGCTGCTATAGTGCTGGACGTAAGTAATTTTGAACGTATACGTATTGGCTTGGCTTCACCCGAGCAAATCAGGGCCTGGTCGAGCGGCGAAGTGAAAAAACCGGAAACAATCAATTACCGCACCTTAAAACCGGAACGGGACGGTCTCTTTTGCGAGCGCATTTTTGGCCCGACCAAGGACTGGGAATGCCATTGCGGCAAATACAAGCGTATTCGTTATAAAGGTATTGTCTGCGACCGCTGTGGCGTTGAGGTAACCCGTTCCAAAGTACGCCGTGAACGGATGGGCCATATTGAACTGGCAGCACCGGTTTCCCATATTTGGTATTTTAAAGGCATTCCCAGCCGCATGGGACTTATCCTAGACATGTCACCCCGGTCGCTGGAAAAAGTGCTTTACTTTGTTTCTTATGTAGTCATTGATCCCGGCGATACTCCCCTTTTGAAAAAACAGTTGCTGACGGAGGCCGAGTACCGCGAATATCGCGACAAATACGGCAATGCTTTCCGGGCAGCCATGGGCGCCGAAGCTATTAAGGAGTTATTACGAGAGATTGACCTTGAGCAGTTGTTGGCTGAACTGCGCCAGGAATTAAAAGAAAGTAGCGGCCAGAGAAAAATTCGTGCCATTCGCCGTTTGGAAGTAGTAGAGGCCTTCCGCAAATCAGGCAACCGGCCCGAATGGATGATCATGGATGTCATACCCGTTATCCCGCCGGAATTACGGCCCATGGTCCAGCTTGATGGCGGCCGTTTTGCCACCTCTGATTTGAATGATCTTTACCGGCGTGTCATTAACCGAAATAACCGTTTAAAAAGGCTCCTCGACTTAGGCGCACCAGATATAATTGTCCGCAACGAGAAACGCATGTTGCAGGAAGCTGTTGATGCCCTGATCGATAACGGGCGCCGCGGCCGACCGGTTACGGGTCCTGGCAACCGGCCTTTAAAATCCTTAAGCGATATGCTTAAAGGCAAGCAGGGGCGTTTTCGCCAGAACCTGCTGGGCAAGCGCGTCGACTATTCCGGCCGTTCAGTCATAGTCGTCGGGCCGGAACTGAAGATCCACCAGTGCGGCTTGCCCAAAGAAATGGCGCTGGAACTTTTCAAGCCCTTTGTAATGAAAAGGCTGGTGGATTTAGGCCTGGCTCACAACATCAAAAGCGCCAAACGTATGGTTGAACGGGTTAGAAACGAGGTCTGGGACGTCCTGGAGGAAGTCATTAGCGAGCATCCGGTGCTGTTAAACCGGGCTCCAACTTTGCATCGCTTAGGTATCCAGGCTTTTGAGCCGGTACTGGTAGAAGGCCGGGCCATCCAGATCCATCCCCTGGTATGTACTGCCTATAATGCTGACTTTGATGGTGACCAGATGGCTGTTCATGTGCCTCTGTCAGCTGAGGCACAGAGCGAAGCGCGCCTTTTAATGATGGCTGCCCACCATATTTTAAACCCCAAGGACGGCAAACCGGTAGTATCACCATCTCAGGATATTGTTCTCGGTTCATATTACCTGACTATAGCTCGGGAGGGCGCCAAAGGGGAGGGCAAAATATTTGCCAGCTACGAAGAGGCCTACATCGCCTATCTCAACAAAGACGTTGACGTCCACGCCCTGATCAAGGTGCGCATGGAAGACGGCAAACTATTAGAGACGACTCTCGGTCGCCTGATATTCAACAAAGAGGTCCCCATTCCTAAGGAGCTTGGCTATTACAATTGTGGAATTGATAAAAAGAAATTAACAGAGATTATTGCCCGTTGCTACAATTTGTTAGGAACCGAAGCTACCGCTACCATGCTGGATGGCATTAAGCGGGTGGGTTATCATTATTCAACTTTGGCCGGCTTCACGATCGGCATTGACGATATAGTGATGCCTGAGGATAAAAAAGACATTATTCACGAGACTGAAACAATGGTCGAAAAAGTCGACCAGCAGTACCGCCGTGGTCTAATAAGCGAAGAAGAACGCTACCAGAAAGTTATCGGCCTTTGGAACAAAACAATCGATGAGCTTACTAAAAAATTGATGTCCGCCATGGAAGAATTCAATCCCGTCTATATGATGGCCAAATCTGGTGCCCGGGGTAATATTCAGCAAATACGCCAGCTGGCCGGTATGCGTGGTTTGATGGCAGATCCTTCGGGGCGGATTATCGACCTGCCCATCAAAGCCAACTTCCGGGAAGGATTAACAGTGCTGGAGTATTTTATCTCTACCCATGGTGCCCGCAAAGGCCTGGCTGATACAGCTTTACGTACCGCTGACTCCGGCTATCTTACCCGGCGCTTGGTAGATGTGGCCCAGGATGTTATCGTCCGTGAGGACGATTGCGGGACTACCTCCGGCATCGAAGTATGTGAGATCCAGGAAGGTAATGAAGTAATCGAAAAAATGGAAGAGCGTCTGATTGGGCGTTATGCTCTGGAGGATGTGCTTCATCCCCAGACCGGAAAAGTTTTAGTAGCGGCTAATGAGATGATTGATGAAGAAAAAGCTGCAACTATTGTCGAGCTTGGTATTGAAAAGGTAAAAATCCGTTCGGTATTAAGCTGCCGCACTTCTTATGGTGTCTGTCGCAAATGTTATGGCCGCGACCTGGCTACCGGGAAAGAGGTGGAGATTGGCGAGGCGGTTGGTATTATTGCCGCTCAGTCCATCGGCGAGCCTGGTACCCAGTTAACCATGCGCACCTTCCATACCGGTGGTGTTGCCGGCGAAGACATTACCCAGGGCCTGCCGCGGGTGGAGGAATTGTTTGAAGCCAGGAAACCTAAAGGACAGGCTATCATTGCTGAAGCTGGCGGTGTAGTCAGCGTAATTAAAGAAGTTAGATCGCGGCGAGAGATTGAGATTACCGATGATAATGGGGAGAAAATTACTTACCAGGTACCCTACGGTTCCCGTTTGAAGGTTAGCGAGGGGGACCGGGTTGAGGCTGGCGATGAACTGACGGAAGGCTCAGTCAACCCCCATGATTTGCTAAAAGTAAAAGGTGTCCGCGGTGTACAATTATATTTACTGCGCGAAGTGCAGCGGGTTTACCGTCTCCAGGGAGTGGAGATCAACGACAAGCATATCGAAGTGATGATCCGCCAAATGCTGCGCAAAGTCAAGGTAGAAGACGAAGGCGATACGGAACTTTTACCTGGATCCTTAGTTGACGTATTTGTATTTGAAGAAGTCAACCGCAAGATCGAGGCCCAGGGCGGCAAGCCGGCTACGGCGCGCCCCGTTCTGCTGGGCATTACTAAAGCTTCGCTGGCTACTGATTCTTTCCTGTCAGCAGCATCATTCCAGGAAACCACCCGGGTGCTGACGGAAGCAGCAATTAAAGGCCGGCTCGATCCTTTATTAGGCCTCAAGGAAAATGTTATTATTGGCAAACTGATTCCGGCTGGCACGGGCATGAGTCGTTATCGGCAGTTACGAATAATAGCCGATGAAAATAAAGAGCAAAGCGAAGGCGAGGAAGTTGTTGACACGGCAAGCGCGAAGTGATAATATCATTAAGTGCGATTGCCCAGGGAGGTTGAAATATGCCCTATAATCGTTTGCTGGCGGCAAAAAAACGGGCCGTTGGTACCAAACAGACTACCAAGGCAGTAAGCAAGGGCTTGGCCCGGGTTGTCTATATAGCCCGTGATGCTGAAACTCGAGTCACAGGACCGTTAGTTGAGCTTTGCCGCCAACAGGGTGTAGAAATAATAGAGGTAAATTCTATGAAAGAGCTGGGGAAAGCCTGCGGTATCGAGGTAGGTTCTGCCTCGGCAGCCATCTTGGAAGAATAAACTAAAGAAGGGGGTGCAAGGAATGCCAACAATCCAGCAATTAGTCCGGCAAGCAAGGGAGAAGGTTATTAAAAAATCGACGGCTCCGGCATTGCAAGGTTCACCTCAAAAAAGAGGTGTTTGTACCCGCGTATATACAACTACACCGAAAAAACCTAATTCAGCTTTACGTAAAGTTGCCAGGGTGCGTTTATCCAATAATCAGGAAGTTACGGCCTATATCCCCGGCATAGGGCATAATTTGCAAGAACACTCGGTTGTCCTGGTCAGGGGAGGTAGGGTTAAAGATATTCCGGGTGTAAGGTATCATATTATCCGCGGGACTTTGGATTCTGCCGGGGTTCAGAATCGTAGCCAGGCCCGCTCTAAATACGGGGCCAAACGGCCTAAAAAATAGGGTGAAGGGGGGGATAACAAGTGCCACGTAAAGGCGGTATTCCCCGACGGAGCGTTATGCCAGATCCTCTTTACGGGAATACCAAGATTACAAAACTTATTAACCAGGTAATGCTTGATGGCAAGAAATCCAAAGCCCGGCTAATCTGCTATGAAGCTTTTGAGATTATAAAGAGCAAGACAGGCAAAGATCCGGTAGAAGTTTTTGAGCAGGCCATGAAAAATGTAATGCCAGTGCTGGAGGTTAAGGCTCGACGCGTAGGCGGTGCTAACTACCAGGTGCCGGTTGAGGTGCGGCCGGAACGGCGACAAACCCTGGGGATCCGCTGGCTAACAAACTACGCTCGGGCCCGTAGCGGCAAATCTATGGCTGAAAAACTAGCTGCAGAATTAATGGATGCTGCCAACAATACAGGCGGCGCTGTAAAAAAACGCGAAGACACTCATAAAATGGCCGAAGCCAATAAAGCGTTTGCTCATTACCGGTGGTAGCCGTGGGGGGTCAGGTGGCCAGACACTGGGAGCCTTACCGTACGACGGCTGCCAGCCTGCAAACCTGACTGAGAGAAGGGATGAAATAGATGTCTAGACAATACCCACTGGAAAAAATCAGAAACATCGGTATCATGGCGCATATTGATGCCGGCAAAACTACTACCACCGAGAGGATACTTTTTTATACTGGACGTGTGCACCGTATGGGCGAGGTTCATGATGGCAATGCTGTCATGGACTGGATGGAACAGGAGCAGGAACGGGGGATTACCATTTCCTCGGCTGCTACTACCTGTTTTTGGCGGGGCCACCAGATTAACATTATTGACACGCCAGGGCACGTGGACTTCACCGTCGAGGTAGAACGTTCCTTGCGTGTCCTGGATGGAGCGGTAGCTGTATTTTGTTCCGTGGGTGGGGTAGAGCCCCAGTCGGAAACTGTCTGGCACCAGGCTGATAAATATCGAGTTCCACGGATTGCTTATATTAACAAAATGGACCGCGTTGGCGCTGACTTTTTCCGGGGCATAAAAATGATAGCGGAGCGCCTGGGGGCCAATCCGGTGCCGCTGCAATTACCAATAGGGTCAGAGGATAAATTTGTGGGCCTGGTGGATTTGGTAACCTGCAAAGCGATTTACTACACTGATGATTTTGGTACTACTATTGATGAAGAAGCCGTTCCTGCAGATATGCTTGATCTGGTAAACGAGTACCGGGAAAAGCTGCTGGAGGCGGTAGCCGAAAGTGACGAAGAGCTAATGCTCAAATACCTTGAAGGGGAAGAATTGAGCATTGACGAGATTAAGGCCGGTATTCGTAAAGCTACAGTTGCTGTGAAAATGGTTCCGGTTCTCTGCGGTTCTTCTTTTAAAAATAAGGGTGTTCAGCCGTTGCTGGATGCTGTGGTTGACTACCTGCCTGCCCCTACTGATGTGCCTGCTATCCAGGGTGTTGATCCGGAAACCGGGTCAGATGATGAACGTCATTCCAGCGATAATGAGCCTTTTGCAGCCCTTGCTTTTAAGATTATGGCCGACCCCTACGTAGGAAAACTCACCTTTTTCCGGGTTTATTCCGGGACACTTAAGTCTGGTGCATATGTATATAATTCAACCAAAGGTAAACGGGAACGGGTTGGCAGGATTTTAAGGATGCATGCCAATGACCGAGAGGAAGTTGAAGAAGCTTACGCTGGTGATATTGCGGCGGCAGTAGGTTTGAAGACAACCAGTACCGGTGACACCTTGTGCGATGGAGAGCATCCTATCATTCTGGAAGCTATGGAATTCCCTGAGCCGGTTATTTCGGTGGCAATTGAACCGAAGACTAAAGCTGACCAGGAAAAAATGAGCCTGGCGTTGCAGAAACTGGCAGAGGAAGATCCTACTTTCAGGATGCATACTGACCCTGAGACCGGGCAGACCATCATTGAGGGCATGGGTGAATTGCACCTGGAGATTATTGTTGACCGTATGCTGAGAGAATTTAAAGTTAGCGCCAATGTAGGGCGGCCGCAGGTGGCATATAAGGAAACTATCAGCCGTCCGGCCAAAGCTGAGGGCAAATTTATTCGCCAGACAGGCGGGCACGGCCAGTATGGTCACGTCGTTATTGAACTGGAACCCTTGCAGCCAGGTAAAGGTTATGAATTCGTTAACAAGATTGTGGGTGGGGCCATACCTAAAGAGTATATTCCAGCAGTCGATGCAGGGATTAAAGAGGCAATGGCCTATGGGATAGTTGCCGGCTATCCGGTAGTAGATGTGCGGGCGACCTTGGTAGATGGCTCCTATCACGAGGTCGACTCCTCCGAAATGGCCTTTAAGATAGCTGGTTCCCTGGCTTTTAAGGAAGCAGCCAAGAAGGCCGGGCCAGTTCTTTTAGAACCGATCATGAAAGTTGAAGTTGTAGTGCCGGAAGAATATACGGGGGACGTTATTGGCGACCTTAATGCGCGTCGGGGCCGAGTGGAAGGCATGGAACCTCAGGGCAAGACCCAGGTAATCAGGGCCCTCGTACCTCTGGCAGAAATGTTCGGCTATGCTACTGACCTGCGCTCCCGTACCCAGGGCCGGGGTACTTACGTAATGCAGTTTGACCGTGCCGAACTAATACCGCCAAATATTGCTGAAGCAATCATTAATAAACGTCAGGGCCTATGAGATAGGGGAAGTTGGAGGTGAGAGCTACTTCTACCTTCCACAACCTTGTAGTGTTTATCTGTTTAGTATATTAGCATTAAATGAGGCCTGAGAGCCGGAGGTCAGAGCCGAATTTCTGGTTTCTACTTCCCGCCTCACACCTCACACCTCACACTTCGAACAAAAGAGGAGGCAAAAGAAGATGGCCAAGCAAAAATTTGAACGCACGAAACCGCATGTTAACGTAGGGACGATAGGGCACGTTGACCACGGCAAGACCACATTGACGGCAGCGATGACA
>JAAYGJ010000190.1 GCA_012727745.1 Clostridia bacterium
CCATTTTTTTGTTCTGTGCCCATAAAAGTATATTGACAGACATAGTAATATGCGTTACCATGTATATCAAGAGGTGACTTACTATGGGTCCCACAATTTCGACAGATCTCATCCGCGGCCATACAAACACTATAATACTGAATGTACTCCGCCAGGGTGATAGTTATGGCTATGAGATTTATAAAAAAATCATAGAACTAAGCGGAAATAAGTACGAATTAAAAGAAGCGACCTTATATTCTGCCTTCCGCCGGCTGGAGCAGGATGGATACATTGACTCTTACTGGGGGGATGAAACACAGGGTGGTAGGCGCAAGTACTACCGCATCACCGGTAAGGGCAGAGAACTTTACGAACAGAACAAAGCGGACTGGGAATTTGCCAAAGAGGTTTTAGATAAACTGATCAAAGGAGGCCTGGGATAATGTCAACGACTGACAATAGCCTGGATAAAAAAATATATGCATATATTGACAAAATCTTTTCTGGTGTGGGAGCCACGCAACAGCTTTTTGAACTAAAGGAAGAGCTGGCCACAAACCTCAAAGAAAAAATCGCTGATTATAAATCGGAAGGAATGGATGATGATAAGGCCTTTAAAGAAGCGATAGCTTCCATGGGAGACCTGAGCGGGCTGGTAGATGATATGCTCAAACTAAGTCAGGATAGCGGGAGGCTATCAGTTTATTGGCAGATGATAGCATCTCATATTTCTTCAGTCGGCATAGTCATTGGAGCGTTGCTTATCTTATTCGGTATGTTTTTATTGCCGATCCAATACTCGATGGAGGGTTCCACCGGCGTAGAGGTTGCAGGCAGCGGAATATTCATTGTCCCCGGTGGAGCGTTGCTCGTTTACAGTATACTGACCAGAGAAACAAGTAAAAGGTATGCTATGAACAAGATTCGTGCCGCCTTCTATGGCCTATCGACAGGAGTGCTGCTTTTTGGTTTTTTTGCCTCAGCTGTCTCCTATTTCGCCGTCGAAGAAGCTTTTGTGCCGATTGCTTCGTTAATGGTGTTTTTCTTGCCAGGTTTTGGGTTACTGTTATTTCTTTTATTAACGGAAACCGGACGGCAAAAGCAGGTATAAAAAGGGCAAATATTGGCTCACGCGAGCGAAGCACCCGTCAGGGAAACCTGCCGGGCGTTTTATTTTTGCCAGCTGGGCTCTGGCCCTGCGACCGGCACTGGCGGCTATTCAAGTGCCGCCAGTGCCGGTGTCATGGTAGCTTAAGATTTCAGCAAGGTGCCAGTAAAGATTAGACCCAGGCTTTCTCTAGTTATTTTTGACCGTCTTTGCCAGGGCGCCGGTGAACTTCATCACCAGGGCCGAGCGTGTCTTTAGTTTCTTTTCCCGGTTAGTGATGGTTGATAGGTGACTAAAGTTTCTCTATGATGTCGTCCTTTAATTCAAAAAGGTGTGCAATTGGTACTGCCAGACCGATAGTTTCTTCTAGTTCCTTTTGAATTGTCAAGGTGGCAAAAATTACTGCTGCTACCCTGCCTTCATGATTGATAACAGGGCTGCCGCTACTGCCTTGATAGATTGGTGCCCGGATTAATAAAACGGGTATATCCCATCCTTGTAATTTAGTTTTTCCGGTAACGACTCCTTCCATGACGATGCGTGAAAACCATAATGGATTGCCAATGACAGTTACCTTTTCTCCGGGTTCCAATTCTTTGCTAGTTTCTATTTTAATTACAGGAAGGTTTTCCCCTTGGAGGCGGATTAAGGCCAGATCGATTTCCGGAAAACTCGCTTCAACGATTCCGTTATAGGAGCTTGCCTGATAAAAGGTTACCTTTACCATTTTGGCATTCCCTACGACATGGGAATAGA
>JAAYGJ010000191.1 GCA_012727745.1 Clostridia bacterium
GTTCTGACGCCTTTCGCCGGCGGGTGGAAAAAATCTGGGGCACAACGGCCAATTTTAGCTTCGGTTCCACGGAATGCGGTGCCCTTGGCAATGAATGTGATGCCCATAACGGCTACCACCTCATGCAAGGGCATGTGCTGGTGGAAATAATCGACCCCGTAAACGGAAATACCCTGCCCCCGGGAGAAACCGGCGAAATAGTCGTAACCTGTCTGCTGCGTTTTGACACTCCTCTGCTGCGTTACCGTACCGGGGATTTAGGTTGCTTTGACCCTGAACCCTGCCACTGCGGCCTAAGCTTACAGCGGCTGCAGCTGCGAGGGCGAAAGTCAGATCAGATAACTATTAACGGTAAAGTTTATTCCCCATTCTATCTGGAAGAGTTCTTGATGCGTCTACCGGAAGCAGGCAACTGGTACCAGTTTGTTGTCAAGCCGGGCAATAACGAGTATTTAAAAATTCGCACCGAACTGGCACCCGGTCTGCAACCCTCCGTCAGGCTGGCTGCAGAACTGGCAGTTAGAATGGAAGCCGCCAGCGGGGTGCCCTGCGAGATAGAGTTCGTCGCCCATCTGCCACGGCAGCTGACCAAAGCCACTCGCGTAGTGTATGAATAAGCCAGCGCTGTAAAGCGAGAGGTAGAAAGAGGAGTGAAGAAGCAAATGGAATTTCTTTTTAAGCGACATCTCCAAAACGCAAAGCCAGTACCATTGCTGGACCGTATTACAAACCTCAAAGACGCAGAGCCGTCTTTAGCCGTCCTGACCGAGTTTCAAAAAGAAGCCCTGCGGGAAATGGTATCCCGGGCTTACAACCATAACCCTTTTTACCGGGAAAAAATGAAGCGGGCCGGAATTAAACCTGAAGATATAAAGGATCTGGAAGACCTGCCCAAACTGCCTTTTACCAGCAAAGATGAGCTCCGGGGCAAGCCCTGGGTCCTCTTGGCCGCTAATAAAAACGATATCAGCTTCTTTAATGTTTCTACAGGCACTACCGGCGGCGAGGAAATCTACATCATGAACACCTGGCGAGATTATTATCTCCACGAGTTCTCGCCCGGGCATCCCAAACTATTCAATCTTAAACCTGGTGATATTTGTATTAATGCCCTGCCCTATGAAATGAGCTCGGCTGGCCTGGCTTTTCACAAAGTATTTATGGAAGTCCAGGAAGCAACGGTGGTCCCGGTGGGCAAAGGCGGCGCTTATTCCACTCCCGAGAAAATCATCAGAGTCATGCGTGATTTGCAGCCCAACGTAATAATTACCACTCCTTCCTATGCCATTACCCTTGCCGAAGCAGCAGACGCTATGTCTTTAGACCTGAGCTCCCTGCCGTTGAAAAAAATGTGGCTGACAGGCGAAGGCTGCTCACCTGCCTTCCGCGCACGGGTGGAAAAAATCTGGGGTGTCACAGCTAATTTTCACTATGGTTCCCTGGAATGCGGCGTGCTGGGCATTGAATGTGACTTTCATTCCGGTTATCACATCCCCCTGGGACATGTAATCCTTGAAATTGTGGACCCTGAGACGGGAGAAGTATTAGCACCGGGGGAAATCGGGGAAATAGTTGCCACCTGCCTGTTACGTTTTGATGCCCCCTTAATTCGCTACCGCACCCAGGACTTGGGCTATATAGACCCTGACCCCTGCCGCTGCGGTCTGGTCTTTCCGCGCTTTTTCCTGCGGGGCAGGCTGGTAGACCAGATTACTATCAGGAGTATAAAATTTTCCCCTTTTTATCTGGAAGAGTTTTTGATGCGGCAGCCGGAAATAGGCAACTGGTATCAGTTCGTGCTCAAACCCGGCAATAACGATATCTTGCGGATCCGGGTCGAGCTGGCCCAGGGTGTTGAACCTACCCCGGAACTGGCCGATAAACTGGCCAGCAAAATAGAATTTGCCGTTGGTATCCCCTGTGAATTTGAATTCGTTACCAAGTTAATACGCCCCGGGGTCAAGACAGTCCGGGTTGTCTATGAGGAGGCCTGAGCTATGATTATTGACGCCCACGCCCATATTTCCCCAAGCGACTATGGCCATGTTGACCTGTACCTTGAACAGTTAAAAGAGGCCGGTATCCAGGGAGGAGTAGTAGTCCCCGGCGGTACGGTGGACGTTAGACGGATGAGCGATTATATTTCCGGACGGGCCAGGCCGGAAAACACCGTCCCCAATAACGATTATGTAGCCACAGCCTGTAATGCCCATCAACCCGTCCTTACAGGTTATGCCATGATCGATCCCCATGAAAAAAATGCCGTCCGCCAGCTGGAAAAATACTTGAGCAGCGGGTTTCGCGGTTTAAAACTTTCACCCATGACCCACCAGTTTTCCTTCGCCAGTAAATCGGTAGCCGAACTGGCAGCCTGCTGCGGTGATTACGGCTTTCCGGTCTATGCCCACGTAGTCTATAACCCCGGCGCTGCTACTGCCAGGTACGTAGCCCTGGCGCGGCAATTTCCCCGTACCAACTTTATCCTGGGCCATATGGGCTTCGGCCCCGCCGATCAGGAAGGCCTGGCAGCAGCCACTGAACTGGATAATTTTTTCCTGGAAACATCTAACGGCAGCTATCTGCACATCAAGCAGGCCGTTGCCAAAGCCGGTGCAAGCAAAGTTATTTTTGGCTCCGAATTCCCCCTCTCCCATCCAAAGGTAGAGCTGACCAAAGTTCTCCTCCTTGACCTGTCAGGTAGTGAACAGGATAAAGTTCTCGGCGGCAACATCCGGAATTTATTAGGCCTAGACTAACATCAGGGGCCAGGATAATTAATAGTGACCCAAAGTTATACGAAAGGAGCACAAATAGATGTTTCGCAAAGCAAGACGTTTGCTCACCATTGCTGCCCTGCTAAGCGCCATAATGATGACAATTATTGGCTGCAGCAGTCAGCAACAATCCCCGGCTTCTTTGAAGGGTGAAAGGCCGGACCAGGTAACTCTAAACCTCAACTGGCTGCCAGAATACCCGTATTACTGGGCAGCCCTGGATAAGGGCTTCTGGGCCGCACAAAATCTGGAGGTAAAGATAATCAGAGGCTACGGTTCGGGCGATACCATAACCAAAATAGCAACAAAACAAGCAGAATTTGGCATAGCCGACCTTGGCACTCTAATTCTGGCACACGCAAATGAAGAAAACATTCGCGTAAAAGCCATTGCCAACTACCTGGTCGACAACCCTGCAGTTATCATTTATAGAGCATCGAGTAATATCAAAGTGCCCAAGGACCTGGAAGGAAAAACGGTCGTAGGCGCAGGAGCTAATACAGCCTATGCCATTTTATGGCCAGCTTTTACCCGGGCTGCCGGTATTGATCAGGATAAAGTCCAGTGGAAGAGTGTAGACGGGGGGCTTACCGATGTGGCTTTTGCTCAGGGTGAAGGGGAAGCCTTAAGTGCCCATGCAGAAGATATACCGGGGGTAGAAGAACTAATCGGAGAGCCGGTAAAGTTTTTCTCCTACAAAGACGAGGGTAAATTAAACTGCTATGCCGATTCGCTCATCACCCACGAAGACACCATTAGCACAAATCCAGATTTGGTCCGGCGCTTCGTTGCAGGTTTCCTGCAAGGTATCCACTATTGCCTCGCTAACCCCGAAGAAGTTGGCCAAATCGTCAAGAAGTATGTACCTGAAAGCGATCCCGAGGCCATCGTAAAATCCTGGCAGGCAATTATGGCAAACGATCTCATCGTCAGCGAGGAATCCCGTGAAAAAGGGCTCGGCTGGATGTCCCATGAGAGAATGATAAAAACCATTGAGCTTATTTCTGACGCTTATAAGCTGCAAAAAGAAATCACTCCAGAAATGATCTATACCACAGAGTTCATGCCGCAAAAGCCCATCTTCCCGCCTGAGCAGTAGTCCTTGAAAAAGATCAAACCTTGGAGTGATAATGATGGCCGCCTTGCTAACCTTTGAAGGGGTTGAGAAAACTTACCGCTTGACCCCTAATGAATCTATAA
>JAAYGJ010000192.1 GCA_012727745.1 Clostridia bacterium
GAAGAGATAGTCTTTCCCACTAAACCTATAACCTTAGTTGTACCTTTCGCAGCCGGTGGTATCAGTGACACTCTTTCCCGGGCTATTGCCGAGGTTAGCAAGAATTATTTAGACCAGCCCATTAACGTTGTTAATCGTGAAGGCGGGTCTGCTACCGTGGGTACCAACGAGGTTATAACTGCCAAGCCTGACGGCTACACCCTCCTTTTTGGTTCCAGCGGTGAATTAGCCTCCGGTATGCATCTTGTACAAGCTCCTTATAATATGGACAGCTATACACCTTTATGTCAGATCGGTTCTATGCGCGGCGTACTGGCAGTAAATAAAGATGCCCCCTGGAGCAACCTGGAAGAGTTCATTGCTTATGCTAAAGAACGCCCTGGTGAAGTAACAATCGGCGTGCCTGGTAAAGGTAATGTTATAACCCTTGTTGCCCATAATTTCTGCAGACAGGCCGGGATTGAATTAAACTTTGTGCCCTTCCAGGGCAGCGGCCCGGTAATTCCAGCGCTACTGGGGGGCCATGTTGACGTTGCTATCCTGAATGTACCGGAAATATCAGGACAGTACAATGCCGGCGAAGCCGGGATCCTGGCCGTTTTTAGTGAACAGCGCATCGACGTAATCAAAGATGTGCCTACAGCCATAGAGCAGGGTTTTGATATCGTCGGCGGTGCCAGCCACTTTATTACCGCGCCGAACGGTGTCCCTGAAGAAGTAGCCCAAATAATTCGCGATGCTATGAAAAAGGTTACGGAAGATCCCAAGTTTATTGAAACCACCAGCAAAATGGGCTACGAGATAATTTATAATGGTGACACTGAAGCTTGCAAAGCGTTCTTAAAAGATTGGCATGAAACAGCCGGCGAGATCTATAAAGAGCTGGGGATGATTTAGTAGTGAATATGATGAAACTAACACCGGAAAAGGCAATCAGCTTTTTGCTTTCGGTGCTAGGACTAGTCTATATTCTAGCAGGCAGAAACCTGGACCTGGGGACCTTGAGGTCCCCAGTTGAGGGTGCCATACACCTGGTTGCGGGTCTGCTCCTGCTTGGCACTGCAGTATTAATACTCCTGCGCCGCCAGGTTTTTGCCTATGAGAAAATAGATAACGATACCCTGGCCCGGGTGATAAAGCTAGCCGCCTTGATAGTTGCTTATGTGTTTATTATGCCTCTATTAGGTTTTAAGATTACCACCTTTTTAGTCCTTCTGATTTCCGGATATTTGCTTGGGAATAAGAAATGGCTAAGCAGTATTATTTTCAGTCTGCTTGTAACAGGTGTTGCCACCTACCTGTTTGAAGGCTGGCTCAAACTGCCTTTACCATAGGTTGGCAAGAGGTGAGAAATATAATAGGTGGGATGCATTAATGGAGGGTTTGTTGCACGGCTTTGCCACTGTCTTCAGTGAGCAAAATCTACTTTGGTGTTTTTTAGGCGTCCTGATGGGTACCTTGGTGGGAGTACTGCCGGGTCTGGGCCCGGTAGGAGCCATATCCTTACTTTTACCAATCACGTATAGCATGGATACTACCGGAGCCCTGATTATGCTGGCCGGTATTTATTATGGTTCCATGTACGGCGGCTCAACCACATCAATTCTGGTTAATGTACCGGGTGAAGCCGCTTCGGTTATTACCTGTATCGACGGTCACCAGATGGCCAAGAAGGGCAGAGCGGGCCCGGCCCTGGCCATTTCAGCCATCGGTTCCTTTGTCGCCGGGACGGTTGGTGTAGTTTTAATTATGCTGATGGCCCCGCCTCTAGGGCGCCTGGCGTTGAAGTTTGGCCCACCGGAATATTTTTGTATTGCCTTATTGGGCTTGCTGGTGCTGACCCGACTGACAGGAAAAGACAGCATGAAATCATATTTAATGATGTTTTTTGGGGTTGTAGTGGCAACTATTGGTATTGACCCTATCAGCGGTATACCCCGTTTTACCTTCGGCAGCCAGAAATTGATTGAAGGCCTTGATTTTATTCCGGTAATCATGGGTTTATACGGCATTGCCGAAGTCTTAAGCAGTGCGGAAGATATATTTAAACCTAAAGAAGTGATGGGGGTCCGTTTCCGCGAACTGATGCCGACCAGGCAGGATATGAAGGACAGTGCAGGTCCCATTGCCCGTGGCAGTATTCTGGGTTTTTTGATCGGCCTTATTCCTGGACCGGCTAATATTATTAGTACTTTTGCCTCCTATGGTTTGGAAAAAAGGTTAAGTAAAAATCCTGAAAAGTTCGGCCAGGGAGCTATTGAAGGGGTGGCAGGACCGGAAACTGCCAACAACGGGGCTTCTTGCGGCGCCCTGGTGCCTTTATTATCTCTTGGCATCCCCTTTTCACCTTTGCCGGCAGTCTTGCTCGGTGCTTTTATGCTGCACAACATCATTCCCGGACCAACTCTTATTGCGGATCACCCCGATGTTTTCTGGGGTCTTATAGCCAGTATGTATATCGGCAATGTTATGCTGCTGGTATTAAACC